>WRFY01000092.1 GCA_009783445.1 Candidatus Azobacteroides sp.
GTAGAGACATCTCCTGTATTGGGCAAATTTTCAATTGTATATAACAACAAATAGTCAGTTCTTAGCTTTTCGTCAATTATATATTTATATATAATTTTATCTGCCTGTACTTTTGTTAATTGGGCAAATGAGATTGACGAAAATGAGAATATCGTTAAAATTACTAATAAATATATTTTCTTCATTTTGCTTTGAATTAAATTGTTACTGTTTTTTTTCAATTTTTGCATTTTAAAAAGTGGCGGTGTTTTAAAAAGCATGCTGATTTAATCAGCTATAAGGTAATAATTTACAATAGAGTTAATATATACATTTAACAATTATAATCATTACTCACTATCGGTATATATGATTGATAATCAAACTATAATAATTTTTATGATACTGAATGCTACAGTAATGCGTTCAATAAAAAGCGATATAATAATTTAAATATCAATTAATTATAGCGGTATACTTTTTAAAACGCCACCATTTCTTTTTCATGGTTTCAATCATTTGTTTGTTGTACACTTAATAGAATTGTTGCCCCATTGTCAATTTTAGGCGTAATAATAGATATCAGCCTACCAAGCGCTAGCGCAGTCATATCTGCATGAATTAACACATTCAAAGTATATTCATTTGCTGTTTCTTTTAAAAAATCAATGTTAATGTAGCGAATACCTGATGTAGAATGAGCCATTGCTAACAATAAAGAATGTTCCGAGAAATCAATTTTTGAATAGTTGTCATCCGTACAAATGATATAATCTTGCAATTCTTTGTCACTATTGATAATTATTACTTTATTATATCCAAAATTAGTCCATTGCCATTGGCACGAAGTTTCTGCTAATGAATATTCTATAAAAGGCATTTCTCTCGGGTAACTTTCTACAGGTGGAGTTTCCGATTTATCGCAGCCAACGGTTGCGAACAAAGTAACTACAACTAAACACAACATTGTTATTACTATAAATCCTAATGGTTTTTTAAATATTTTCAATGTTTTCATCGCACACGTTCTTACTTCGTCAAAATCATCTGTTTCGTATCCACTACTTTCCCATCGACAATCAGCGTATACAAATATATTCCAGCAGTCAGTTCCGAACCGGAAATCCATTGCGAACCTTCGCTCCGTTGCGCAATCAAAATTTGCTTGATTTGCGTACCTTGTAAATTATTAATACATAATTGAGCAACTTTTACGCTTTCGGGAATGTAAAATTTAATTTGCGTATCCCTATTAAACGGATTCGGCGCGTTTTGATATAATATGCATTGGTTTATTACCACATCTGTAATTCCGGTCGTTCCCGTCTCGTTGGCGGCAGAGCGCAGGGAAGCGTTTCCTTTCAATTCATTTATCTGTTCCTGCAGCTGCGCGTTTTGCTCGCTCAACTCCTGCACGGCTTTCACTAAAGGGACTACAAATTCGGCATAACTCAAACTGTAGATGCCCATTTCATCTACATTTACGCCGCTGAAATCGTAACCGACGCTTTTCGCAATTTTTTCTACATCCTGCGCCACAAAACCGGTCTGTACCTGATTTTCTTTAGCCTTTTTTGCCTTTTCGTTTTTGTCTTTCAAATCCTGAGGCATAGTCTTTTCCAGTTCTTCCTTCTTTGCTCTGTCAATTCCGGATAAGTTGTCTATAGCGTCCAAATCCAAATTGTAAGTAACCGGTTGCAAAAGATTGATAAAGTCAAGCCCCGGTACATCGGCCTTGATATTTTTCTTTGTCCGCATGTCAGAGATATTACTCCAGTTAACATAACCGCCAATGCTGCCGACAGTGTTATTGCCAATTCTTATCTGATAGCTTGAGGTAGTCATGGCTTGATAGCCGATAGCTGTAGAATTAGTCAGATTGTTGGGGCTAAGAGCGCCTGCATAATAACCAATAGCGGTATTATTACTTCCGGTCGTATTGGAATAAAGCGCTTGATAACCACTGGCAGTATTATTGTTGCCGGTCGTATTGAACTGAAGCGTCAAATTACCATTTGCAGTGTTTCCAGAACCAGTCGTATTTTCGGTAAGAGTACAATTACCATTGGCGGTATTGCTGCCACCAGTCGTATTTTTTAAAAGCGCTAAATTACCATTGGCAGTGTTTCCGGAACCGGTCGTATTTTCGGCAAGAGCACAATTACCAATGGCGGTATTGATCTCGCCGGTCGTATTTTTTAAAAGCGCAGAATTACCAATAACAGTATTGTAGCTACCGGTCGTATTGGACTTAAGTGCATTGTAACCATAGATAATATTATTAGTTCCTGCTGACGAATTAGGTAAAGCCCCATACCCAAAAGACACATTAGAATTTGCAGAGCTTCCGGTAAACCCTGCTAAAACGTTATTTACCTTGAACGTAATGGGATTATTGTTGGTCGTTCCAAAAATATTGGAAGCGCTTCCAATATAAATATCGCCCGCTACATCCAATTTGTATAGCGGATTTTTTCCAATCCCTACGTTTCCTGAAGAATTCACTTTAAACTGCGCCGATGCATTCGCAAAAAATGCGAAAACAATAATTGATAAGATAATCTTTTTCATGATTTTTAGATAATAATTAAGTAGTTAGAGGCTTCCAAAAATTAGTTTTTTTACATATTTCACAAAGAACAGAAGTCTGTTAAATTCTTATGAAAATTATCACAAAGTAAGTCAATTTTTTCTAAATAAACAAGGTTTTCATCTAATAATTATTTAAATATTTTAAACTCCGGTTTTACGACAGAGATACTGTGTAAAAACAGCAAATCAAAAAAACGCTTCGCGCGTCCATAATGAATCGCATGTTATTCGTGAAATCCATTGGAAATGTCATTGATTCAGGAATTTCTATCTTTAGACTGACGGCTATGGGGTCGCGTCCACAATGACAGACTCTGCAAATCCCTTGCAAGGAAAAGATTGTATTACTTGATTACCATGATCTTAGTAACCACGCCTTGACTTCCGTCGGAAGTAGCTGCAAAAACAAGATAAATACCGGCTTTTACCGTTTCTCCTTTTAGATTGGTGCAATTCCAATTGTACTGTCCTCCCTTGGAAACCGCTTCCTGAATCAAGTTGCCGGCTACATCGGTTATCTTGATGGTAGAATTTCCCATCAATCCCGTAATGATTACTTGGCTGTTCCGCGCTGGAAAAACTGGATTCGGAAATGCGTACACATTCGAATAGTCGGGCTTTCCTTCAACCGCATCGCCCTGGTAAGATACTAATCCAAGATCGGTTCCGATAAACACTTCTCCCGTTTGATTGTTGATGGCGATGGATGAAATATTATCGGAAATCAAGGGGGAATTACTTTTGGTGAAATTCTCTATTTGAATGGTTTCTCCAGAGCCGTCTACTACGAAAACGCCTCCTCCCGACGTTCCGATCCATTTTCGGTTTCCGCCGTCTATGGCGATCGTCGTGATTCGTTGACCCTCCATCGGATAATAACCGGCTTCGTACTGATCGCTCAAAATAATGCGGTTGCATACTCCTTGCCTTACTTGCTCGGCAGAGGTGAAATAAATCGGTCCGTTGTCGGTTCCCACCCACACCGTGCCATCCAAATCTTCGGCTAAACAAGAATAAGTAGTCGCCTTAATATCGGTTCCTCTTTGATCGGCAAACTGGGTGGAATAGTAATAGGTATCGTCGTTCGCATTGTCAATGGTATTGTTATCGTCTAAAACAAAAATACCGATCGAAACTCTGAAATTATTGACCCATTTCTGATTGTTCCGGGTAACTATCAACTGATTGGGTTGAGAGTTCAACAAGGGAGGATAGGAAAAAGACATCCATTTGTTGTCTTTATCCATGACAACTAAACCATTTGGCGCGCTCGCATTGACCATATACAAGTTGTTGTTCTGATCGAAAGCAAGACCGTCGACGCGCACAAAATGCATTTTCATATCACTGTTGGGAAGAGCCGATTGCAGTTGGCTATTATCGAGCGAATAAAGCCGAACAAAGGCAGTATCCTGAAATTCATACACTCCTTCGCCCCAGCTGGCAACAAAATAGTGATGCGGATCCCGCGGATCGACCGCTACCGACATGAAATCGTCGCAAATGCCCAGACCGGTTTTTGCGGCAATCGCGTTATTGTCGAAGTTAGTCCATTTTCCATTTTCATAAATCATCAACGTACCCGGAACGTTCAAACGATTTGCGCCTCGGTTTCCTCCCACAATCAACAATTGATTGGAAGCGTAAGTCATATAGAAATTAAGATTTCGCAAAGGACTGTTGATTTTGATTCCGGACGTCGCTTCATCGTATTTCAGTTCATTTCCTTCCAGTCGGGTGATGAGTTCAAGAACGCCTTTGTTTCCCCACGCAATCCAATAATGACCGGCCGAAGTACTCGAAAGGCAAATCTGCCGAAATTCATCGGTCAAGTACATAACTGTAAAATGATCGAAATCGTCGTAAAACAAGACGCCGTTTACGACTCCGCACACCAATTGATTGTTGGCAACCAGTAATTGCCGGCAATTATCTGAAAAAAGCCAATTGAATTTTCCGTCTTCAATATAAAATAAACTAAACGAATCGTAGACAACCAACCGTTCTTTGAACACGGTCATTTGGGTAATCGTTTTATAGTTGCCGTCCATAGCCGGCAAGTATTCCCAATTGGCTTTATCCAATAAATTGGACGATACAAGCGCCCTGCAAATGCCTTCGCTCGTAGCGGCATACAGAGAATCGCCCCAGAAACACATCGCTCTTGTATTGACATCCAAACGGTAAGTACTTTTGATTTCCTTACGGTCGATATCGATCACGACAATGCCGAAAGCGGTACATACGTATGCGTAGCGGCCTATTATGTATAAATTATTGATTGCTTTATCTGTCAAATAGCTATCGTTTTTTATATCAGCAAGGTTAAAAACGTTGTTTCGTCCGAAAAATAAATCAATATTCGAATTGTTGTAAACCAATACCAACGCATTTAGTTCCGAACAGTAAGCCATGTATTTGATTCCTACGTCGCTGAGACCGTCTTCGAAAGAATAAGTCGCTATTTCCTGATCGTCCGTCGAGTAGGAGAGGAGAGAGCCGTCGTACACGGCAAAAATAAAATGAGGCGTTTCCGCTACTAAATTCGCATTTTGGTAGGCCATATACGATTTCCATTGCCCAATGCGTTGAGCTTGCAAGGGAAAACAAATTAGGAATAAAAGGGGAATAATTCTGACGAAGCGATTGTTTTTCATACGATTTGTTTTATTCAGGTTCATTGAATATTATCCAAAAATTGTTTCAACTTGTTGATGGCCATTGCTCGATGGCTGACGCTATTTTTTATTTCCATTCCCAATTCGGCAAATGTTTGCGTATACCCTTCCGGTACAAAAACAGGATCGTAGCCAAAGCCGGTCGATCCTTTTTCTTCCGCAATTATTTTTCCGTTCACAATTCCTTCAAAAAAATACTCTTTTCCGTTCCGAATCAAAGCGACAACCGTGCGAAAACGCGCCGACCGATCGTCTTTTCCTTCCAGTTCGCGCAAAAGCTTTTGCCGGTTTGCTTCGGGACTTTTCAAAGGACCGGCATAACGCGCCGAATAGACGCCGGGCGCTCCATTCAATGCCGTCACTTCCAAACCAGTATCGTCGGCAAAACAGTCGAAACCGTACCGTTTGTTTACATACTGCGCTTTCAATAAGGCATTTCCTTTCACGCTATCTGCCGTTTCGGGAATGTCGTCCAAGCAATGAATTTCCTGCAGGGACAACAAATGTACGCGATCGCCCAATATCGCCCTTACTTCCTCCAATTTGTGAAGATTATTCGTAGCAAAAACCAATGTATTCATGTATTAGTTAACGTAAACGAAAGATAAAAATTATACAGCGTTTTGCAAAGGCCTGTATTCAATCAGACGGTTATCTGTTCAAATCCTTGTCCGTAAACTCCTCTGACCGCGCCTTGCGAAACAAAGGCTTTCGAGTCTATATTCTTCACGATACGAAAAATAGTGACCGATTCAGTCTTTTTAACCATCACTACAATGACTTTCACCGGTTTTTGCGTATACCAGCCTGTTCCGTCCAACAAGGTACATCCTCTGTGGGCTTGTTTATTGATGGCATCGGCAATCTCTTCGTAGCGGTCGGAAAAAATAAAGAATTGCACCGACTGCCGCGCCCCGTTCAACACCATATCTACGGTGTAGGACGAAACGCCCATCACGACCAAGCCGTAGACGATTTTGTCGATGTTGTGAAAAACAAAATAGGAAGAAGAAATAATCAAAATGTCGCACATCAATAAGGCTTTACCCAGCGTAACACGATGATATTTGTTGATTATGAGAGCAATAATGTCGGTTCCTCCTGTGCTTCCCTTGAAATTGAAAACCAATCCAAGTCCCGTTCCGCATAAAATTCCTCCCAAGATGCAACTCATGAAAGATTCGCCCTTTACCAAAGGTTCTTTGATAACGGTTTGCAGGTACGACAAGAGAAAAGTCAATATCACTACATTGACAATGGTTTTGACGCTGAATTTGAATCCGAGTATTTTGATAGAAAGCGTCAACAAAATTGCATTGATGCAAAAATAAGTCACGCCTACCGGAATTTTAGCGGCAAAAAAGACCAACGCCGATATGCCGGTCACTCCGCCCGTCGTCAAGCCGTTGGGCAGCAAAAAACCCGTCCATCCAATGGAATAAGTACATAAACCGAGAATAATAAAAAAGTAATCTTCAATTTCCTGAAAAATCACTTTTCGTGGCGGAAGATTAAAACGCTTCTCTGTATTTGTTTTCATTTTTATCTTCAAGTATGTTTAGATAACTGCGGTAGCGGGATTCGCTAATATAATGATCTTCCACAGCTTTCAAAACAGCGCAACCGGGTTCTTTCCGGTGGCTGCAATTACTAAATTTACAATCGCTTGAAAACCGGAATATTTCCGGAAAATAATGGGAGATTTCTACTCCTTCCATGTCGAAGACGCCAAAACCTTTGATACCCGGCGTATCGATCAAGTAACCTCCTTCGGGAAGAGCTATCATTTCCGAAAAGGTCGTCGTATGCACTCCTTTGTTGTGATATTCGGATATATCGCTGATTTTCCGGTTGGCATTCGGAACTAAACGATTGATCACAGTTGATTTACCTACGCCCGAATGACCGGAAAGCAAGGTAATTTTATCTTTTATCAAGGTTTTCATAAAAACCAGATCATTGTCTTGCGCGGCAGATATTTTGTAGCAGGGATAGCCGATGGTTTCATACAGATGAATCAAGGCTTCCAAATATTCTGCATCGTCCTTTCCGTAACGGTCTATTTTATTGAAAAAGAGAGAAACAGGTATGCGGTAAGCTTCCGAACTGGCTAAAAACCGGTCAATGAAAGTGGTCGTCGTAATAGGATAATTGACGGTAGCAATCAAAAAAGCCTGATCGACATTAGCGGCAATAACATGAGATTGTTTGGAAAGGTTGGACGATCGACGAACAATGTAATTCTTCCGGTCTTCGATTTCGTAAATAAACGAAACTCCTTCCGGATTTTCTTCGATCAGTACTCTGTCGCCGATAGAAACCGGATTGGTGCTTTGTATTTCTTTCAACCGGAAATTTCCTTTGAGTTTGGCTTCCAGCAACCGTTCGTCTTCCGTTTTTACGATATACGAGCTTCCCGTATTTTTTACAATCAAACCTTTCATCCAATGGAGAGTAAAAAAGATAGAGAATTGAAACGAAAAATTTCATTTTCCAACTCTCTACCTTCAACTTTATACAGTCATGATTTCTTTTTCCTTTGCCGCCAGTACCTCGTCGACTTTCTTCAAGTATTTATCATGAAGTTTTTGTACAGTGACTTCTGTTTCTTTTCCTTCGTCTTCGGAAACGCCTTCTTTCACTACTTTCCGTATTCCGTCGTTTGCATCGCGGCGGGCATTGCGAACGCCTATTCGTGCATTTTCGGCTTCATTTCTGGATTGTTTTACCAATTGTTTGCGGCGGTCTTCCGTCAAAGGGGGAATCCCCAAGCGAATAATTTCGCCGTTGTTATCCGGAGTAATCCCTACATCCGAATCCTGAATAGCTTTTTCAATGACCCTGATCATGGGTTTTTCCCATGGAAGGATCGAGATCGTTTTAGCGTCGGGAGTCGAAACCGTGGCTACCGAAGACAAGGGAACTAAGCTGCCGTAATATTCTACCTTAATGCCATCGAGAATATGTACATTGGCTTTCCCTGCACGAATGCGGGAAAGAACCTCATCCAGATATGCGACTGCATGACGCATTTTTTCTTCTGCATGATCTACTATTGTTTTTATTTCGTTGCTCATAAACTATCCTTATATTTTATAATTATTTTTAATATCCCTGTATTTTTCTAAATAAAAATCAATTGTGAACAAAAGTTCCTATATTTTCGCCCGATAAGACTTTTTCCAGATTTCCTACCATATCCATATCAAACACAATGATGGGCAGGTGGTTGTCTTTTGCTAAAGTAGTAGCCGTCAAATCCATGATTTTCAATCCCTGATTGTAAATTTCGTCGTAAGAGATCCGGTCGAATTTGACCGCATAGGGGTCTTTTTCAGGATCAGCCGAATAAATGCCGTCCACGCGCGTCCCTTTCAACATAACGTCGACCTCCAACTCAACGGCTCGCAAAGCGGAGGCGGTATCGGTCGTAAAAAACGGATTGCCCGTGCCTCCCGACACAATCGCAATTTCGCCTCTTTCCATCGCTTCCAAAGCGTCTTGTTTGGCATAAAGCCGTCCCACCGGTTCCATTCGAATGGCGGTAAAAACCTGTCCCCTGATTCCTTCTTTTTCCAGTGCAGAACTGAGCGCCAAACTGTTGATCACCGTAGCCAACATGCCCATCTGGTCGCCTTTTACCCGATCGAAACCCCTCGAAGCGCCGCTCAGTCCTCGAAAAATATTCCCTCCACCTATCACAATGGCTATCTGGATGCCTTTTTCTACCGCCTCTCTGATTTGACGGGCATAATCGAATAAACGCTTTTCATCAATTCCGTACTGTTGGTCTCCCATCAGGGATTCTCCACTTAGTTTTAAAAGAATACGCTTGTATCGCATACTATATATAACATTTTAATTAAACGTGAGTTTGAACGATTCAAAAATCTGAATACAAAAATACAAAATGGTTTTAAATTCCTCCTAAAAATAATCACCAATTCGAAAAATTTACATAACTTTGTAAAAACAGAACAAACATTTCGAGTGATTTAACCATGGCAGAAATCATCAAAATAGTAAACGACTCCCAAGTGGGAGAGGTGGTATTCTATCTTAATCCGAATGCGAAGCAATACATTATTCGTATCAAACGGAACATAAAAGACATAGAAAAGCGTTTTTATGTTCGCGTAACGATTCCTCTTGGAGGAAGTTATCAATTTGCAGGAAAGTTTTTTCAAAAACATCGCCTGCTTATTCTCCAAAAAATAGATCAGTTAAAATCGAATGTGCCACCGCCTATACACGAACAGGAAAGTGAACTACGGCAAAAAGCAGAAGCATTTTTGCCCGGAGAATTGGAACGGATTTCAAAGACATACGGATTGACTTACAAAAAGTTGAAAATACGAAAGAGCAAAACCCGTTGGGGGTCTTGCTCTTCGAAGCAATCCATCAGCTTATCTTTTTACCTTGTACTTTTGCCTCGCCATCTGATAGAATATGTTTTGTTGCATGAATTGTGCCATACGATCGAAATGAATCATAGTTCCGCTTTTTGGTCGCTTTTAGACCGCTACACCGATGGGCGATCCAAACAATTGAAGCGGGAACTTTCTAACTATCGCATACCTGCTTTCTGAATATCAAGTTGTCGGCTTGCTGTCAGGAACATTATCAGGATTTCTCCTGTCGGGATTCCGCTGCTTATTAGGATTCCTCCCGTCGAAACCTCTCATCATATTTTTACCGAACTGCTGTTCAGCTCCTTGATATAGGAAAACTTTTTCGGCAGGAATGACTTTCAAAAATTTTTCAATGTATTCCTGATCCAATTGCGCTTCTTTTAGTTTTACCTGTACGCTCATTTCAATGACTCTTTTATAGTCGGCCTCCGAAACTGTTTGATTATCTGCCTTGGCTTTCATTATTTTGCGGATTTCTTCCCGCAGCGGTTTGTTGAGTTCAAATTTTTTCATTTGAAGTTCGTCGCACAAAGGCCAAAAGGCATTTTTTTCATCGTCCGTCAAATTCATTGCTTTAGAAACAAATTCTTTTCTTTCGGCTTTCATTTTTTCGAATCCTTCCCGCTTGCTTTCGTCGGATTGTTGAGCAAACGCACTGAGGCGCACACAAGACGCACAAATGAGGAGTGCAATTAATACTTTCTGTTTCATTATTTTATTATTTTAGAAAATTAATTTTTTTCCGTTGTTGTTATTTCAAAATTATCGCTCCCGTTCAAGTAAAATGCTTCGCGGTAAAAATTATCCGCCAATTGATCTTCGTAAAATTGATAAAATTCGTCAATATCGGAAGCAGAGTTTAAATTCAAACCCTTGGGAGTGCGTAAAGAAGTAAACAGATTCATCGTCAAAGCGATGATAATAAACATAGCCGCCATATAAACCCATGTTTGCGCCCGTTGCCACAAACTGACCGTTTTTGCGGGTTCGCCAACTCGTTCCGGCAATTGCGACATAATCTGATCGCTCAATCCCTCGAAATATCCTTCTGGTATTAGAAATGGATTGCGAGCGCTTGTTTCGTCTAAAAGATTCATTTTCGTATCCATAATTCTGTTCTTTATCTATATATAAGACTTTTACCGAGTAAAAAGGTTTAATCTCGATTCAAAAAATCTTCAATTTTCTTTACCGCATGATGGTAAGAAGCTTTCAAAGCGCCCACGGAAGTTCCCATGATAGACGACATTTCTTCATACGGCATTTCGTCGAAATAGCGGAGATTGAAAACGGCGCGTTGTTTTTCAGGTAAAGTAAGGATCGCTTTCTGAAATTTCACTTGCGCCTCGTCGCCATCGAAATATTCGTCGGCTTCCAATTTTTCGATCCGGCGAACACTTTCGTCCTCTACATCCAAATGAGCATGCGAACGCTGTTTATGCAAAAAAGAAATGCTTTCGTTGATGGCGATCCGGTATAGCCAAGTAGACAACTTCGCATCGCCCCGAAAAAGGTCGATACTCATCCACGCTTTGATAAACGTATTTTGCAATAAATCGTTTGCATCGTCGTGCGATAAAACCATTTTCCGGATTTGCCAATACAGTTTCTCGCCGTAATATTGAACAACCTGCTCAAAAGCCTGTCGTTGAACGGGTGGATCGCCGCTCTGTAAGTTCCTGAGAACTTCCTGTTCGTTGTATATTTTCATGCACTTTTATTCATATCATTCATTACTTTGAGCGTTAGAAAGTACATCCTGTTGTTATATGCCTAATTTTTCCGAAATATCCAGCATGCGTTGAATCGGTTTGACCGCTTTCCGGATGACTTCTTCATCTAAAAAGATTTCCGGAATTTCGTATTTCAGGCAATTGTACAATTTTTCCATCGTATTTAATTTCATAAAATTGCATTCGTTGCAAGCGCAAGTACTGTCGTTGGGAGGAGCAGGAA
Source organism: Candidatus Azobacteroides sp. (assembly GCA_009783445.1). GTDB lineage: Bacteria > Bacteroidota > Bacteroidia > Bacteroidales > Azobacteroidaceae > Azobacteroides. The sequence continues at coordinate 11,618 of WRFY01000092.1, forward strand.
TAAATTCTTTATCCGGATTATTTTTCTTCATCTCATGCAAAATACCAGACTCGGTAGCCACAATAAATGTTTTCTTATCCGATCGCGAAGCATATTCCAGCAGACCGGAAGTAGAAGCTATACAATCAGCTACTTGCAATATGACCGACTTGCATTCGGGATGAGCCAGAACCAAAGCGTCGGGATATTGCTTCTTTAAATTCAATATCTTTTCCAACGAAAATTGTTCATGTACATGGCAAGCTCCGTTCCACAAAACCATGTTCCGTCCGGTCACGCTGTTGATATAATTACCCAGATTGCGGTCGGGAGCAAATATCAACGGAGTTTCCGGCGGAAAGCTTTCTACAATCGGACGCGCATTGGACGAAGTGACAACCACATCTGTCAATACTTTGATAGCGGCGCTCGTATTTACGTACGAAACGACTGTATGATCTGGATATTGCTTGATGAATTGTTCAAATTCGTCGGCAGGACAAGAATCGGCCAACGAACAGCCGGCATTTAAATCGGGAATGAAAACCCGTTTATCGGGGCAAAGGATTTTAGCCGTTTCTCCCATAAAATCTACTCCGCAAAGAACAATCGCATCGGCATCCGTTTTTGCCGCCCAACGAGCCAAAGCCAAGCTATCGCCTACATAATCAGCTATATCCTGAATCGCACTATCCTGATAGTAATGCGCTAAGATCACTGCATTTTTTTCTTCTTTCAATTCTTTGATTGCTTGAACCAAATCTATTCCCTCTGGCGCCGGAATATTCAAAAACCCGGCAGGCCTAAAATGATTATCAACCATCTTATATTATATATGTATTAATTTAAAATTTAAATTTAAATATGATGATAATTATAGTTTGTTGAAACTGCTCATAAGTTTTTGTCCATTTTCTTGCTTTTAAAGTTATTAAATTGCGAAAGATTCTTACGGATAGTTTATCCACCTCCTTTCTCTTAGCAATAACTTTAATGCAAGTCGTTTACAAATGTTATTCACATTCGGTTGATAAAATACAAAGTTAAAAACTTTCTTTGAGAAATGATCCATATTCTTTGTAAAACTATATGCATAACTGCTCGATAAGTTTTGGTTTCTTTCCGTATTCATTCGGTTTAAATCCGTACATCCCCTTTTGGTGGATAACAGGGTCGTTTTTTTCAAGGTTTATCAACAAATTATTGACCGGCGCAGAAGCGGCGTCTTTCACAGTCGTTTTTTGCGGTTAGCGGATTTATAGTAAATATTTGAATATTAGAATTTTATATAGATGATAAGTAGTGTTTATTCAAAAAATAGGAACTTACTTATTAGGAGTGGAGAGTTTTTTTATCTTTGTATATGATTTTAATTCGATAAATAAATAAATAAATAGTGTTGGCAACAATTATATTGAATTTGTCCATAGAGAAAGAAGTTGCTGAACGTATACAAAGATATGCCGCCAGTCGCAATACTTCTGTTTCAAGTATTGGTGAAAATTTTTTTTCGTTTATTTCTATTTTATTAATTGAAGATAATGAGCAATAAATAAGTTCTTTAGTGAAATCGTTCAGCCTTGAAAATATGAATGTTCCTGCCAATTTCGATTATAAAAAAGAATTAGCAAGCGCTCGTGATGAAAAATATTTGTAAATGAGAATATATCGATACAAACATCTTGATAGATTTGCTTATCAAGCGGAATCCTTCCTATCCAAGCGTAGCGCGAATATTTGATCTTGTGTTTTAAGGATTTTGAAGATGCTACTCAATATTTTTGTGCATTGGAAAATAATTGTAATGTTCTTATAACCAATAATATAAAAGATTTTAAACTTTCCTCTTTACCGTACTAAGTATTGATGAATTTCTACTTATTTATCAAACAGAATAATTCTTATTATTGATGCCTTAATTTATCTTCTTCAAAAAGCCATTATTTAATACTTACGTAGAAGTTTTATTCTATGAAACTTTTACGCAGAACGGAATTGATTCTCAGAATTTAATAAGATTTTTATGTGGACAAACCTTACTAATCGGGTGGGGGAGGGAATTCCGCGTCGAACGCAGAATGACATCGTATCGCTTCAATAATTTAACAATTTAACAACTCAACCCTGATATTTTATTAAAAAATGTATTACTTTTGTATTTTATATTCCTATATTTCATGGTTTTAAATTATATATGGATAGCGTTTTTCGTAGTCGCTTTTATAGTAGGTATCTGCAAAGCAATTTTTACCGGCCAGTTAGATATATTTAGCGAAATGATGAATGCCAGTTTTGCTTCGGCAAAGACTGCTTTCGAAATTTCTATTGGTCTGACGGGCATTTTGTCTTTGTGGTTGGGATTTATGAAGATAGCGGAGAAGGGCGGCATTATTCAGTTTCTGGCTCGTGCGGCTTCTCCTGTTTTTACCCGTTTATTTCCGGATATTCCCAAGGGGCATCCTGCCACCGGTTCTATTTTTATGAACATTGCCGCCAATATACTGAATTTGGATAATGCGGCTACTCCTATGGGTTTGAAAGCGATGCAACAACTGCAGGATTTGAATTCATCGAAAGACGAGGCAAGCAATCCGATGATTATGTTTATTGTCTTGAATGCTTCCGGTTTGACTTTGATTCCCATCACCATTATGGCCTATCGGGCGCAAATGGGATCGGATAATCCGGCCGATATTTTTGTTCCTTTATTGATTTCTACTTTTGCCGCTACTTTGGCAGGCATTTTCTATGTTTGTTTCAAACAAAAAATCAATTTATTAGACAAAGTTTTGATTTTGTTTTTAGGAGGAATCCTATTGTTTATCACTTTAGTCGTTTGGGGAGTACGGTCATTGCCGAAAGAAGATATTTCCGTTTATTCTTCATTATTAGCTAATGGTTTGTTATTCAGTATTATAATTATTTTTTTGATTACTGGAATATATAAAAAAATCAATGTTTACGATGCTTTTATTGAAGGAGCGAAAGAAGGATTTAAGACCGCCGTCATGATTATTCCTTATTTGGTAGCCATGTTGGTAGGAATCGGCGTTTTCCGAGCTTCAGGCGCTATGACTTTTATCACGGATGGAATTGCTTATGCCGTATCGGCTTGCGGATTGCCGGTCGATTGGGTCGAAGCTTTTCCTACCGCTATCATGAAACCTTTGAGCGGAAGCGGGGCGCGCGGCTTAATGCTGGATACCATGAAAACCTACGGGGCCGATTCTTTTCAGGGTCGTTTAGCCTGTTTATTTCAAGGTTCGACCGATACTACCTTTTATTTAGTCGCTGTATATTATGGAGCTGTTCGCATAAAAAATACGCGCTATACGATTGCAGGAGCATTACTTGCCGATTTGGCAGGAGTATTGGCGGCTATATTTGTTTGTTATTTATTTTTTAATTGAACGTGAAACAGGAAAGATTTGAAAAATGGCAATAGTATATGAAGTGATTGATGTACCGTTTCCAAAAATACAGCGGGGCGATGTAAATCGGTGGATAAAAGAAATTGTCTATGCTTATCATGATAAAAAATTAGGGGTGATATCTTTTGTTTTTTGTTCCGACGACGAAATTTTACGGATCAATAATCTCTATTTGCATCACGATTATTATACCGATATCATTACATTCGATTATTCGCAAGGCAAAACCGTTTCCGGCGATTTGTTTATTTCGCTGGATACTGTCAAATCCAATTCAGAAAAATATGAAACCGATTATTACGACGAATTGCGAAGAGTGATGATTCATGGCATTTTGCATTTGTGTGGTTTTAACGACAAAACTTTTGCAGAGCGGCAAACGATGCGGCAGAAGGAAGACGAAGCGTTGACGGTATGGAATTTAAGTATGATGTAATTGTAGTAGGAGCCGGGCATGCCGGTTGCGAGGCGGCGGCTGCCGCAGCCCATTTGGGATCCAAAACTTTGTTGATTACAATGGATATGAACAAGGTGGCTCAAATGAGTTGCAATCCTGCCATAGGAGGAATTGCGAAAGGACAAATTGTTCGCGAAATAGATGCTTTAGGCGGTCAAATGGGAATTGTCGCTGATAAGACTGCTATACAATTTCGGATGTTGAATCGTTCGAAAGGACCGGCCATGTGGAGTCCAAGAAGTCAGAACGATCGGACGAAGTTTATAACGAAATGGCGCGAGGCGATCGACGGTATAACTAATCTGTATCTTTGGCAAGATACGGTGGTTTCTTTGTTAATCAAAGACCAATCGGTTGTAGGCGTACGGACGGCTTTGGAGGTGGAGTTTTATTCAAAGGCTGTTGTGTTGACAACTGGAACTTTTTTGAATGGACTTTTGCATATAGGCCGAACTCAGATTTCGGGCGGGCGAATGGCCGAACCGGCTTCTTTCGATTTGACGGGACAGTTGGTTGAATGCGGTTTCGAAGCGAATCGAATGAAAACAGGAACGCCTGTGCGGATTGACGGACGCAGTGTGGATTTTTCCTTAACGGAGGAACAGAAGGGGGATAGCGGACTGGCCAAATTTTCTTATCTCGATTATGCGCCTCGTCCTCTCCGGCAATTGAGTTGCTGGACTTTGTATACCAACGAAGCTGTACATAAAGTCTTGCGCGACGGTTTGGGCGAAAGTCCGCTATACAATGGACAAATACAGAGCATAGGCCCCCGATACTGTCCGAGCATTGAAACGAAAATCGTTACTTTTGCCGATAAACCGCAACATCAATTGTTTTTAGAACCCGAAGGAGAAAATACGCAGGAATATTATTTGAACGGCTTTTCTTCCTCTCTTCCGCTTTCCATTCAATTGAATGCTTTGATGCAAATTCCCGCTTTTCGAAACGTACAAATCTATCGTCCGGGATATGCAATCGAATACGATTTCTTTCCGCCAACCCAATTGCATCATTCGTTGGAAACAAAAAAAATTCGAAATCTGTTTTTTGCAGGACAAATCAACGGGACTACCGGTTATGAAGAAGCCGGAGCACAGGGTTTGATTGCAGGAATCAATGCACATATTCAGACGCAGGGAGGCGCTCCCTTTGTGTTGGGACGCGACGAGGCCTACATCGGCGTTTTGATCGACGATCTGGTTATGAAAGGAGTGGATGAACCTTATCGAATGTTTACTTCGCGTGCAGAATACCGGATTCTATTGCGTCAAGACGATGCCGACATGCGCTTAACGGAAAAGTCGTATCGGTTGGGTTTGGCTGACGGCAACCGTTATCGTCTTTTGTTGGAAAAGAAACAGTGTATACGCGATCTGGTTTCTTTTGCTCGACATTATCCCGTCAAACCGGAATCTGTTAATTCCAGTCTGGAATTTTTTGGCACAACTCCTTTGCGTCATGGCGTCAAATTGATCGATTTGATCCTTCGTCCCCAATTAGACATTCCGAAGATAGCTTCTTTCGTTCCCGCTTTGCAGGAACACTTAGATATGATCTCGAATCGCAAAGAAGAAATAATAGAAGCGGCAGAAATTCTCATGAAATACGAAGGATACATTGCACGCGAGAAAATTATTGCGGAAAAAATCAATCGTTTGGAAAATATTAAAATTCGCGGAAAATTCGATTATAATGCCATTCAATCTTTATCGACGGAAGCAAAGCAAAAATTGACTCAGATTGATCCGGAAACAATTGCTCAGGCAGGACGCATTCCGGGCATTTCACCCAACGATATCAGCGTTTTACTGGTCTTGTTGGGAAGGTAGAAAAAACACAAATTGTTCCACGTGGAACAATGATTTTAAGATAACAGAAAAAGAAATACATAATTATTAAAAACAGATACAGTAATGAATATTGAAAGACTAACTAATTCGGTACGGAATATTCCTGATTTTCCAATAAAGGGAATTCAATTCAAAGATGTAACGACATTATTCAAAGATGCAGAATTATTGAAAGAACTTTCCGATGGTTTGTATGAGATGTATAAAGAAAAAGGGATTACGAAAGTAGTAGGCATCGAATCGCGCGGATTCATCATGGGGCCTATGATGGCCGAGCGGTTGAATGCCGGATTTGTACCTATTCGCAAAAAAGGAAAATTACCGGCTGCAACTTACGAAGTAACCTACACCAAAGAATATGGCTACGATACGATTCAAATTCATCAGGATGCTTTAAATGATACGGATGTCGTTTTATTGCACGACGATTTATTGGCAACGGGCGGAACTATGAATGCGGCAGTGGATTTGATTAAAAAATTCAATCCTCAAAAAATCTATCTCAGTTTTCTGATCGAATTGTTAGATTTGAAGGGAAGAGAATTATTCGACCCGGAAATAGAAATCAATACCATTATTCGATACAATAACTAAAAAATCGAACGATCCGTATTTTTCATTTATGGATGATTTAAACAATAATATAACCGCTACGCTTTCCGTCATTCCGGATTATCCCGGAGTGTATATGTATTACGATGAAAATGATACCATCATTTACATAGGCAAAGCTAAAAACCTTAAGAAACGTGTTTCTTCTTATTTCAACAAAACGCAAGATAATCCCAAAACTAGAATAATGGTTCGGAAAATAAGAAAAATCAATTATTTGGTGGTAGAGTCGGAAGAAGATGCTTTTTTGTTGGAAAACAATTTGATTAAAGAACATAAACCGCGTTACAATATCCTGTTGAAGGATGATAAAACTTATCCCTGGCTGGTGGTCAAAGACGAACCCTTTCCGAGAGTTTTTCTTACCCGTAAAAAAGAAAACGACAAATCGCATTATTACGGACCTTACACTTCTGTAATGAATGTGAAATATTTACTACGGTTGATTACTTCGATTTATCCTATTCGGATCTGTTCGCATAATCTGATAAAAGAAAATATAGAAAAAAATAAGTTTCGCGTATGTTTGCAATACCATATCAAGAAATGTTTAGGGCCGTGCATGAATTTGCAATCCGAAGAAGATTATGGAAAAAACATCCGATCCATCGAAGAAATTCTGAAAGGAAATTCCAAAGAAGTAAGCAATTTGATCTATCAGGAAATGTTGAATCTGGCTTCGGAAATGCGGTTCGAAGAAGCGGAAATTCTCAAGGAACGATACAATGCCTTAGAAAATTATTCTTCTAAATCCATTGTTGCAAGTCCAAGCTTGACGAATATCGACGTTTTTTCGTTTGACGAAAACAACCAGTCGGCTTATATTAATTATTTGCACATTGCAAATGGAGCAATCATTCAAGGATACACCATCGAATACAAAAAACGTTTGGATGAGTCCAAAGAAAATATTTTGGGCATGGGGATTATCGAATTGAGAACTCGTTTCGGAAGCAAAGCAAAGGAGATAATTGTTCCTTTTCATCCGGATGTTGAGTTATGCAATGTCGATTTTATCGTTCCGCAGAGAGGAGAAAAAAAGAAATTGTTGGAACTGTCCGAAAAAAATGTTCGGCAGTATAAAATAGATCAACTGAAACAAGCCGAAAAACTGAATCCGGAACAACGGGCTACGCGAATTTTGAAATCCTTGCAAGACGATTTGCATCTGGAAGAACTGCCAATGCGCATCGAATGTTTCGATAATTCGAATATACAGGGAACCAATCCGGTTTCTGCCTGCGTGGTATTTATCAAAGCCAAGCCATCAAAAAAAGATTATCGACATTTTCACATCAAAACGGTCGAAGGACCGGACGATTTTCGTTCCATGTACGAAACGGTATATCGGCGGTATCGTCGCTTAAAAGACGAAAACGAGTCTTTTCCCCAACTCATAATCGTCGACGGAGGGAAAGGACAGCTGCATGCGGCAACGGATGCTTTGAAGGATTTGGAACTTTACGGGCAAATTCCTATTATAGGAATTGCCAAACGATTGGAAGAAATATATTTTCCCAACGATCCGATTCCTTTGTATTTAGACAAAAGTTCCGAAAGTTTGAAATTGATTCAGCAATTGCGGGATGAAGCGCATCGCTTTGGAATCACTTTTCATCGGAATAATAGAAGCCGGCAGCAACTTGTTTCCGAGTTAGACGCGATCAAAGGGGTAGGGCCTATGGCCAAAGAAAAATTGTTGAAAGCCTACAAAAGCGTAAAGCGAATCAAAGAAGCGCCAGAAACAGAAATTGCCGATTTAATCGGGAAAAGCAAAGCAAAAATTGTATTGCAAGGGCTGCTGAAACATTGAATTGCGGTTCTGTTCTGATGAACTTTGATCCGTCATTTCCCGAAGATTCGAATGTTTTGACGGGGAACTGCGGGTCTTCACCACATAAATATGCGGGATGTAAAAATGCGGCAGCCACATCCAAATTCTTCTTTTTTATCAACCTTATTTTTGAAAGCTCCCTTCGGAGGGCGGATTAATGCACGCACCTCTATTCCCTTATTAATTGATTGAAGATAAAGGAATAAGGGAGAATGTAAATAAGGGATGTTAAGGTTATTAAGGGAACTTTTGAAAATAAGGTTATTCCGAAAAGAAGGTTAATAGACAAGGAATTGATCAATTGAACGTATTTTCTAAAAATATAAACTTACATTTTTTCACATTCCACTCCCAATGATGCTGCGTTTTTTCTTAAAGTCCTATACGAATTGCACTTCTATTACAAAAAAAGCATTATTTTTGCAATAAAAACGCCAAAAAAGAGAGATATAAAAAATAGATACATTTTGTAACACGTAAACTGAATTATGAACTTTAAACAAACCTCTATTTCGATTTTTAAAATAGTAGCTTTTATTGTAGCGTTAGGTTTTATCACGCGAATAATGCTGCTTTGCCTGCCGATTACCGACGCACATTTCCCAGCGATTGATTACGTAAAAGTTTTCTTATTCGGCTTTGTAAACGACGTTTGCATAGCCATCATTGCCAGCATTTTTATGGAGCTTCATTTGTTGTTTTCCTCAAACAAAAAATACAAAAAGCCATTTGGCTACCTCATTTTGGGCTTGCTGCTGTGCCTTTTGGGCTATCTGTACTTTTTCAAAACCATTTTCGATGAATACGGAAACGCCGCTCCGCTTGTGGCTAAACTTGTTGTCGGATTGGCGACATTGATCTTTGCCATTTTCTTATTTTTTCCGAAAACTCGCCAAAATTTTCGTTTTGGTTTGTTTTCCATGTTGTTTTTCGTTTACGTTTTCTTATTCTTATTGAATGTTGTTTCGGAATACTTCTTTTGGAATGAATTCGGCGTACGTTATAATTTTATCGCTGTCGATTATTTGGTTTATACGAACGAAGTGATCGGCAATATTTTTGAGTCGTACCCGATCATTCCAATGCTGGTGGTTTTAGTTGCTATTTCATTGATAATTACCTATTTATTTGTCAAAAACAGCCGGAAAGAATTTAAATATTTTATGAATTGGCGGGGAAAACTCGTTCATTTTTTGATTTATGGAATGTTTTTTGTCTCAGCGCTGTATTTATTGAAAGGAGCTGAAAAGTTTGAAACTTCGGACAGCGTTTTTGCTAACGAAATTCAATCAAACGGTTTGTATAAGTTTTACAAAGCGGCAAAAAGCGCCAGCTTGAGTTTCGAAGAATTTTACCAGCAAATTCCAGAATATAAAGCATTTGCGATAACAAATTCGATATATCAAAATATAGAAGGCTTGCAAAACGTAAAAATAATTACCGACTCTTTACCTGAAATCAAAAAAAATGTGGTGCTTGTTACCATTGAAAGTTTGAGCGGCAGTTTTTTGGCGCATTTCGGAAACAAAGAAAACATTACGCCGAATCTGGATCAACTTGCGGACGAAGGCATATTTTTTACGCAGCTGTTCGCCACGGGAAACCGTACGGTCAGAGGGCTTGAAGCGCTTACGTTGTCGCTTCCTCCGACTGCGGGCGAAAGTATTGTAAAACGCGAAAATAACGGCGATTATTTCTCAACGGGTTACGTTTTTCGCCAAAAAGGCTACACAACGCAATTTCTTTACGGCGGTTTTTCCTATTTCGACAACATGAAAAAATTTTACGAAGGGAACGGTTATCAGGTAATTGACCGAAATATGTTTGATAAAGACGAAATCACTTTTGCCAATATCTGGGGCGTTTGCGATGAAGATATGTTTCGCAAAGCGTTGAAAGTTTTTGACGAAAACGCTCAAAGCGGGAAGCCGTTTTTTGCTCAAATTATGAGCGTGAGCAATCACCGCCCTTTTACCTATCCGGACGGTAAAATCGACATTCCGGGCAACGTAAAATCGCGTGCAGGCGGCGTAAAATATACCGATTATGCGATTGGCAAATTTATGGAAGAGGCGAAAAAACGTTCCTGGTTTGAAAATACAATTTTTATTTTCACGGCCGACCATTGCGCCTCCAGTCAGGGAAAAACAAGCATTCCGCTTGTAAATTACCACATTCCCGCGATCCTTTATGCTCCAGATTTTATTGAGCCGCAACAAATTACAAAGGTGGCTTCGCAAATCGACCTCCTGCCGACGCTTTTCGGATTGCTGCATTTTTCGTATGAAAGTAAATTTTACGGCCAAAATGTATTCGATTCCGCTTATCAGCCGCGCGCGCTGGCGGCCACTTATGAAGAATTGGGCTATTTTCGGGACTCTATTCTCACCATTTTATCGCCGGTAAAAAAGATTTCGCAGTACGTTATTCAGTCCGATTCAACCTATCATTACCCTGCAACCAAAATTTTGGAAATCAATCCAAAATATGCGGACGAAGCCATTGCTCATTATCAAACAGCCGTATATATAATTGAGAATGAGAAAAATAAGATAAAATAAAATTTTAATCCGGCATTGCCGCATCATTGGTATTGTTCGTCTTCAATTCGATGATTTCCATGTTTTTAATATCTTCGCCGTCGATGACGAAGCGCAGCAAGGTACGTACTTGATGAAAACCAGATAATCCGGCTGCTCCTGGATTTACGCAAAGCATTTGCAAATGCGGGTCGTAAATGATTTTCAAAATATGCGAATGTCCGCAGACAAACAGTTTCGGCGGATGAGTCATTAATTCCGCCCGAATTTCGGGAGCATATTTTCCCGGATAACCGCCAATGTGGCAAAGCAACACTTCTACCTCTTCTACCTTGAACCGCAAGGTTTTAGGGCAGATGCTCCGCAAAAGGGAGCCGTCGACGTTTCCATAAACGGCTCTCACGGGTTTTAATGCCTGCAACCGATTCAAGACTTCTTCGCTGCCGATGTCGCCTGCATGCCATATTTCATCGCAACTGGAAAAATAAAAGCTAAATTTATCATCCCAATAGGCATGGGTATCGGAAAGTAAACCTATTTTTGTCATAATAAAAGTATTTGTTGTACAAATTTAATCATTCTGAATAAATAAACGGTACAAAATCCGAGCCATTCATTCAAGGGGATAGATTTTGATTTTTCATAGAAAATTTCGCTACTTTTGCCGATCAAATGATTTTAAAAACGGAATAAAATATGAATGGAACGTATGTTCTTCTCATCATTCTCATTTATTTTGGGAGTTTATATCTTATTTCCCATTTAATCGGGAAAAAGCATTCGGAAAATGAGGCTTTTTTTCGGGGAAACCGGAAATCGCCCTGGTACATTGTCGCTTTTGGAATGATCGGATCTTCTTTGTCGGGAGTAACGTTTGTTTCTGTTCCGGGAATGGTGCGGGCATCCAACATGGCTTATATGCAAATGGTTCTGGGGTTTTTGCTGGGATATGCAGTCATCGTATACATTTTGTTGCCCTTATACTACAAAATGAATGTGACAAGCATTTATACTTACCTGGAACAGCGCATTGGAAAAAGAGCCTACAAGACAGGCTCCGGATTTTTCCTCCTTTCCCGCACGATTGGAGCGGCAGCTCGGCTGTATGTCGCCGTATTGATTCTGCAAACGTATGTTTTCGACGCATGGAATGTCCCGTTTGCCTTGACGGCGGCAGGCTTTTTGTTGATGATCTGGCTGTATACGCACAAGAGCGGCATACGAACCATTGTTTGGACCGATTTATTGCAAACCGGTCTGTTGCTGCTGGCTCTGCTGATCATTATCGGACATGTCGCCAAAGGGCTGGATTTGGATTTTCAAGGAGTTGTCTCGTTCCTGAAAGAAAGTCCGAAGTCGCAAATTTTTGTGTGGGACGACTGGCATTCCAAGCAAAATTTCTTCAAACAATTCATCAGCGGATGCTTTGTAACGATTGCCATGACAGGCATCGACCAAGAAATGATGCAAAAAAATCTTTCCTGCAAAAATTTACGCGAAGCTCAAAAAAATGTTCTCGCCTACAGTTGGTTTTTTGTTCCGGTTAATTTTCTTTTCCTCTGTCTGGGCGTTTTGTTGCTTCAATACGCCTCCATTCACGAAATTCAGTTGCCGAAATTGGCCGACGATATTTTGCCCAGCCTGATCACAAGCGGAGTTTTCGGAATTCCGGCCGTTATCTTTTTTATGCTGGGCATCATAGCCATTACTTTTGCCAGCGCCGATTCGGCCTTAACGGGCTTAACCACTTCTACTTGCGTGGATATGTTGAATATTGCCCGTTACAACGAAGCGCAGGCAAAAAAGGTGCGTTTGATCGTTCATTTCGGAATTTCGTTGGCATTTATCGCTATTATGGTGATATTCAAAGAATTGAATGTTATTAGCATCATTAATGCAATTTACATGATTGCTTCCTACACCTACGGGCCTTTGCTGGGACTGTTTGCTTACGGCATCCTGTTCAAAAGGCGAACCAACGATCGGGTGGTTCCATTCATTTGCGTGTCGGCTCCCATTGCCTGCTTTGCGATTAACGCCCTGTTGAAAGCGACCCTTACGTATGAATTAGGATATGAGTTATTGATTCTGAATGCCGCTTTAGTGGTTGTTGGCTTGTTTTTGTTTAGCCGGAAACAAGCGTAAAAACATAATTACGAAGAGTTGAAAATGAAAATTGCAAAACGTTCCCTTTCAACTCTTCAATAAAATCCAATTTTTAATATTTTAATGCTTCACTATAAACTTTTTCTGTTGAGTTCTTATTCCATCGGAAATGATTATGGTGTAAATGCCGTTCGGGAGCGAAGATACCGGCATGTCAAATGTCTTTCCCTGCTTTTCTCCCGTATAAACGACAGAACCGTACACATCGACTATTCGAACCGCATAGATCGGTTCTATTGAACTTATCGTGTTGGATGGCAGCGATAAAATGCTTGTTAATTCACCATTGACATTGTCTGTCAGGTCGATAGTCACCTGCGAGGAGGCAGGATTAGGGAAAACAGAAACAAACAATTCTTCGGAACTAACAAGGCTTATCGATCTTGGAGTAATCGCGACCAATTCCGCATTGCCGGAAGCTTGTATTCTGAATTCCAGTGAGACCGCATTGCCATACCGTGCCTGCAAATAATAAAGAGCGCCGTTTATGTCCTGCCGGGTAATAATATCGTCATCATCCGCAGTTAATTCCTCTGATACTGAACGAGGCAAAATGGAAGCGGAACCAGCTTTCATTGATAATAAGGTAAGCGAAGAACCGGTATAAACCATCATGGCTCCATTGGGATTCCCATTGTCTTTTCGAAGCCACCAATCAACCGATAAGCTTGGACTAACTGTGTATGTTCCACTGCTTAAATAATTGATCGATCCTGGGCCGGAGATAGATATGGAAGTGGAAGACGAAGTTCGTATGTAATACTTTTTTGTCTTTGACGGCTGATATATAGAAGGCACATCATTGGGGTGATGTTTAACCAATGAACTTGCTCCCCATTTAGATTGATACCAAGTACTATTTAGTCTAATGGCAGAATGGTTCCCATCTTGATGATAAGAAACTTTCGTAGCAGCGCTTTCCGAAGTTTCCGTATAACTTCCATCTGTCCAATAGATATCCTCTGCTGTAACTGTATAACGACCGATCCATACTTTACTGCCTCCTTCTGAGACATGCCATGCATAAGCATGGCAATTGTATTTGTAAGAAGGCGCTTCAATAAGTTCAGCGCCATTATAATTATAGTATAAATCATTAGCTAATGCCGACAACTGAGTTGAATTGTATATCAGATCTCCACTTGTAAGAGAATAAGTATCTTGGACTACAGAATTATTTGGAGTTTTCACATTAGTGACCTCTATATATGTCTGAGCAATACTTGTATAAAAATTGCATAATACAAGACTTATGGTGGCAATAAAAATCTGTTTCATAAGAAATTATTTATATTTGTTATTGATATAATTTTCAATATTACCGATTATTCTTTGGTCGACAGATAAGGGTGCCTGTATAAAATCCGACAGTGTTTTTTTCAGCTCGGCGTTTTCAAATTTAAATTCAGGGTCGTTCATTGCTTTCTTTACATATAGTAAATTTGTAGGTAAGTCATTCAAATTACTAAAAATATCCGAATAGTTCTGTTTTATTTTCTTATGTTCAAAACTCAATAGAAACAATTGCTTTTCTTGTTCCAAACTTAGATTTTTGAAAATAATATCTTGAGTCAACATAAATTCCAAAACAAAATAACGAAAAGAAAACTCGCCTCTTTTAACATCATTTTGTATTCTTACCTCTTTCACATCCACACTTAGACTTCTGTATTTTTCCAATAGTACATTCGTCAAATTTGGACGCTTAAAGAGTTCTCGAAATCCGTTAAATTCTGCCTTTAATGCTTCAAAGCCCTGTTGATAATTGTCGCAAAAAAATATATCGGTCAGATACGGAAACTCAAGACATGTTTCCAGTAAACCTTCAGTAGAAATAGTTGTTATAACAGTATCTGGTATTTGTAAGGCAGCCATGCGTTTTTCAATTGTTTCAAATTCCCCCCATTCCCGATTTTCCTGTTTGACGGGAAATTCATATACATCTTTTATTTTCGTTTGACTATAAGCAGATAGTCCGTTCGCTAATACAATGCTAATGATGCAAAACATCTTTTTCATAAAAATACTTTTAATACAATCCTTTTCCATATTCATAAATTAATTCCCAGTTTTTACTTCCTGAACAAAAACTGTTCGTCGAAATATTGTTAGCTGACCATGTCACATTTTCACCATTTTCGTAATAGACTTCGCAGAACCCACAGGAAGATAATGTATCATATATATAATAAACTGTCTGCTCTTTCCATTCTCCTTTGAAGATTCGTACTTTAACTATAGAAATATCTTTACCGTGTGCAGCTTCAATTCCATTTATCTTAACAACAAGCCATTCAGGAAGACTTTCTCGTTCTACATCAACCCGTGGAGCTGTTTGTAAATTAGTTAAAAACGTATTCTCATCACTTACTCTTGATCCTTCACTCTGATTACATCCAAAGGCAACAAATAATAAAGTTCCTAAAAAAAATAATTTGTTCATAAAAAAATAAAAATAAATAAATTTTTCAGAAAGGGTCTGTTTATCTCGCCGCTCCCGCCTTCCTTTCGGGAGCCGAAGCTAAATCCAATCGCGAGGCGTTTTGAAAAAAGTGTTTTTCATAAGTTGAATGTTTATAAATTTCTATAAATAATTTATTTTCAATCCACTAAATAGCACAAAAGATGTTCATTTAGCATTCTCAGTGCTGCACCACAATTTGCCTCATTTCTGGTTTTTCGTTCACTCCGTCATAAATATGGAGGTAATAGATGCCGTTAGGCAAGTTGGCCACATTGAATTCTATCTTGCCCCCTGTGGCGGTTGCTTGGCGCAACAGATTGCCCA
>WRFY01000093.1 GCA_009783445.1 Candidatus Azobacteroides sp.
TAAGAAACTTCTAAACCATTTCAAAGCTTTTAATCTCGCTTTCTTTTATATCAACTTTGGGTTTGTTTAATAAGCATACTTTGTAGAACACCACCAGTTTTTCGACATGCACTGTCTTCTATGTGTTGCACAACAGGCTGCCTGTTCGGCTATTAAAGTTTTTATGGAGATTATTACATAATTCATTATTTATCAACTTCTTCTTTTACCAAATTAATTTTTTCCTTCAGAAAGACGACATTTATCTCTATTTTCAACAAGGGCATCTAAACAATTTCATCACTCAGGGTTTGGGAAGTTTTCAATAATTGTCATTTTTCATTAGCAGAATCGAAAACATACAATGTATTTTCAATAAATTGTTCTCTATTTCCCATGCCCTTAAGCACCCTATTGCTTCATTTCTCCCATAAAAAAATAATGCGGCGACAAAATACTTATCCCTGCTTCTTTGAACTGGTCCTGTATGTTTTGCCGAAGGCAGGTACTTATTTGAAGCAATTTTTTTGCGTCGTTGATATAGACGTTGATTTGATAGGTCACATAAAAATCATTGAACGACTGTTCGAGAACGAATGGGTGTGGTTCGCGCAGAATATCCGGCATATCTTCCGCCGCATCGATCAACAGTTGGTGAACTCTCCGCCAGGGAATATTGTATCCGCACGTGACGTCCAAGTGGAGAATGAGGCCGCCCATTTCGGCCGACTCGCTTAAATTGGTTGTTTGCGAATTCATGATGTGCGCATTTGGAATCGTAACGATTTCGTTTTTCAACGTTTTGATGCGGGTCACAATAGGCGTTTTTTCCACTACATCGCCTACTATGTCTTGTATTTTTATCCGGTCTCCTAATCGGAATGGGCGCATGTAAGTAATGATCAGTCCTGCGATTAAGTTTCCAAGAGCTGAACTTGAACCGATCGACACGATTAATCCGACAAAAATAGACAAACCTTGAAAAATTTTCGAATCTGAATTCGGCAGGTAAGGATAAATCAAAACAATCGTAAAAGCGTACAACAAAAAACGAATGATAGCGAAAGTCGGCTTTGCCCAGTCGGAATAGAATCCGGGGAGTTTCAAACGGCCAACTTCTATCTCCTTCGCCAGAAAACCGATTATTTTTATTATATAATTGATTATAACACATATAACTCCAATTACAAATAGATTGGGAATGTAGCGAATGATGTTCATTCCGATCTTCTTGGCAGGAGTCAGAATATAAGAAAAAATCTGCATGGCTAAAGATTCCGTTTGGGGAAAAACGCTAAAAAGAATGGGAATGGTTATAATGAGTTGAATAGTAATTAAAAAATACCGGAACATATTCAAAAAGACCAAAGCCATTTTTTCTTCCTTGTCGATGCTGAATAATTCATAGCTTTTGATAGAAATAGGTTTAAAATATTTGTTTTTTATCAAATATATCTTGCGTTTGGATTGACGGTAAGCCCAGTTTGTGAGACAGATTAACGCATATTGGAGCAGTAAGATCAGAGTAAATGAGAGAATTTGTTTGACTAAACCACTCAAGCTATGTTTGCTCTTCATCTCTTTGAGGGTATTTACGATCACGTTTCGATTGTATTCGGCCAATTCCTCGCGAGACATATTCATCTGTCGGCCGTCTTTGTCGGTAAGAGACAAGATTACTTTTTCTCCATATACGATATCGGTAGTGAATTCGTCAGGAAGAATAGAAACGGAATCTGGTTGAATATCATATCGTTTGCCTAAGCGCGTAATGATTTCGCTGATCGACTTGGCGCGATTACGTGGAGAAAAACTGCCTCTGTTGGTATAAATACAAAATAATGTGTCGTTTTCCACTACGACAGGCTCTCCTGTTTCATCTGGAGGAGAAGGAGAAGCCTGTAAACTGAGGCAAACACAAAATATCAGTATCAGAGAATGTAAAAGTGTTCTCATAGACCTTGATTGTTTTCCATTACGTTATTTTTACTACAAATGTAGGTAATTTTTTTTTGATTAAATAGGAAACCGTAGAAATTTTATTAACACTTCTTTCATTGCATCAATGAAAAAATGGTTAACCGAAAATTGCTTTATTTTTTATATTCAAGTATTAAATTTAGAAAACAAAGCGTTACAAATTTTAAAAAACAAATAAAAATTACAATTATGAAAAAGATTTTTTTACCTTTGATGTCATAAAAAAAGAGTATATCTTTACTAAATTAAAACATTAAATAAACAAAAAATTATGAAAACCAATAAACAAGGTAATCTTGTTGCTATTATTATTATGATGATCTTCCTTTTTGGAATGATCTCATTCGTTACGAACTTAGCAGCGCCTATGGGGATTGTATTGAAAAATCAGTTCGGTGTTTCTAATTCTTTGGGAATGTTGGGGAATTTTATGAATTTCCTTGCTTATGCCGTGATGGGAATTCCTTCCAGTATGTTATTGCAAAAAGTAGGTTACAAAAAAACAGCCTTAATCGCCATTGTGGTTGGATTTATAGGCGTATTCATTCAATTTTTATCAGGAATTGCCGAAAGCTTTTACGTTTATTTATTAGGAGCGTTCGTTTCAGGCTTTTCCATGTGCATGCTGAATACCGTTGTAAATCCTATGCTTAATACTTTGGGCGGCGGCGGAAAAAAAGGAAATGCCTTAATTCAGATTGGCGGTTCGTTCAATTCGTTAATGGGTACGTTAGTTCCTTTACTGGTAGGACTTCTTGTAGGAACGGTTGCTAGAGCTTCTATTGCCGATGTCAATCCTGTATTATTCATTGCCATGGGTATTTTTGCCATTGTAGGCGTCGGCCTCTTTTTGGTTAATATTCCAGAACCGCAATCCACCATTAACAAGATGACAAAAGGCGACAAATACAGTCCTTGGTCGTTCCGTCATTTTGTATTGGGCGCCGTTGGCATCTTCGTTTATGTAGGCGTTGAAGTGGGTACTCCCGGAACATCCAACTTGTATATGACTTCTTTTACGATGGAAGAAGCGCAAGCAACTGTTGCTGAATATCAAAAGCAACAGGCGGATACAGATTATTGCGAGCAATTGAAGGCAATAGATGATCTAAATGCAAACGCGAAAGAGTACGAACCGAAAGTAATCAAAGAAAACACTTATGTAAGCGCACAAAAAATAACTGATGGAAAAACGAAACCCGGATTGGGAATAGCCACTGGAATTGCCGGCGGTGTAGTTGGCTTTTATTGGTTATTGATGCTAATCGGACGATTGATCGGAGGCGCTATTGGTTCAAAAATATCGGCCCGGCAGATGTTAGCAGTGGCTTCCTCTTTGGGACTCATTTTTGTTATTGCCGCGATTGCATTGCCAATGACTCCAATCAAAATGCCCGCTTTCGACACCAGCGGAGGCAGCTTATCGGCCGGTTTAGTTGAAGTTCCGATCACTTTCCTATTCCTTGCTTTGGTGGGTATCTGTACCTCTGTCATGTGGGGCGGTATTTTCAATCTGGCGGTAGAAGGTTTGGGTAAATATGTCGCTCAAGCGGCTGGAATATTTATGATGCTTGTAGTAGGCGGCGGTATTATACCATACGTACAGAATTTAATCGCTGATCGGATAGGATTTATGCCAAGTTATTGGATTATCGTTGCCGGTCTGGCTTATCTATTGTTCTATGCATTAATCGGCAGCAAAAACGTAAACAAAGATATTTCTGTTGATCAAAACTGAATAAAATAAAACAGAAAAAAGCGCTCGCATAATAAAAAATCCTTGCAAATAGTTTATTTGCAAGGATTTTTTATTTCTGAAAAACAGATTCTGTCTCTTGATGTAAATTCTTTTTTACTGATAAGTTAGGGGAATATTTGAGAACGCCAAATATAAACTGACAAAAAAACCCGCACGGATCAATGCAGGATTGGATTGTCAAACAAAAAACAATTACTCTGTTTTATTGAAAATTAAGTTGTATTTTTGCAGTGTTATTCAATAATTTTTAAAATAAATTTCAAGTCTTTTGGAAAAAATGTAACTTTCAAATTATCAACTTATGAAACTCAAAATTGCTGTTTTACCGGGAGACGGAATCGGACCGGAAATCGTAACGCAAGCCATGGAAGTCGTTCAATCAGTTTGCGAAAAATTCGACCATGAACTGATATGCAAAGAAGCTCTCGTGGGAGCAGTCGCCATCGATGCCGTAGGCAATCCCTATCCAGAAGAAACGCATATCCTTTGCATGGAGTCCAACGCCGTTTTGTTTGGCGCTATTGGTTCTCCCAAGTACGACCATGATCCCTCGGCTTCCATACGCCCCGAACAAGGGCTACTGGCCATGCGCAAAAGATTGGGACTTTATGCCAACATCCGTCCGGTAACTACTTTCCCTTCGCTGATTCACCGTTCTCCTCTTCGAACCGACTTAGTGGATGGAGCCGATTTTATCTGCCTCCGTGAACTGACAGGCGGACTTTATTTCGGTCGTCCGCAAGGACGCAGCGAAGACGGTTCCACAGCCTACGATACTTGCGTTTATACAGTAGAAGAAATCGAACGAATCATTTGTTTGGCCTACCAATATGCCCTGAAACGCAGAAAAAAACTGACTGTTGTAGACAAGGCCAATATCTTATCCACTTCCCGTCTTTGGAGACAAGTAGCGCAGCAAATTGCCAAAGAATATCCTGAAGTAGAAACCGAATATCTGTTTGTAGACAATGCCGCCATGCAAATCATTCAATGTCCCAAACGATTCGACGTGATTGTGACGGAAAACATGTTCGGAGATATCCTTACCGATGAAGCGTCCGTCATCGCCGGTTCTTTAGGTTTGTTGCCCTCTGCCTCCATTGGCGTTCATACCTCCGTATTCGAACCGATACACGGTTCTTACCCTCAAGCGGCCGGAAAAGATATAGCCAATCCTTTGGCCACTATCCTTTCGTCCGCATTGATGTTTGAATATGCCTTTGGCTTGAATGCCGAAGGCCAGCTGATTCGCGATGCCGTTCAAGCTTCGCTCTCAGTCCGCATCGTCACGGAAGACCTCGCAGAAACCGGTAAAGCCTACAAAACATCAGAAGTA
The DNA here is from genome assembly GCA_009783445.1 of Candidatus Azobacteroides sp. GTDB lineage: Bacteria > Bacteroidota > Bacteroidia > Bacteroidales > Azobacteroidaceae > Azobacteroides. Next base: position 5,055 of record WRFY01000093.1, read on the forward strand.
GGCCGTTGGATCAGCGATTACATCCGCGCCGCAAAAATATAACAAACCTTCTCTCTCGCCCCTCTATTACAAAGGGAAAAAACGGATTATTTGCAGCATTTCTTCAACAAATAATCCGTTCCAGATATTCTCCCGGAATGTAAGCGGTTACGATCGAAAAGACTCCTTCTAAGCGAACGACTACTCGTTTGTGACCCTTGATCCGGATCAATTCGCCTTCCACTCCTGCAAAAGAACCTTTAATCACGCGCACTCTGTCGCCCTGTTTCAGGTTTGCATTTTCAATTCGGAATGTCGATTCTGAAAAATCGAGCAAAAACATAAAATCCTGCATCTGTTTATCCGGAATAGTTTGCACTTTTTTCGTTTCCATATTTTTGATATACGAAACGCTAAAACCAGATTCTACAGGAATAGATAACGCAGTACGATAATCTGTACGCACAAAAACCAAACATGGAATTTCAGGCCGTTCCTTTTGCACCCTTTTTCCATTGAATTCCCTTACCACCATTCGGAAAGGAATAAAATGTTCGATTGCTTTATCTTCTAAAAAAGACTTTATCTTCTTTTCTGTCCGATATTTGACTCGAGCTGCGTACCAAACAACATCATTTGTAGGAAGCATGATTCGTCAAAACTTCATTCTACGACTTCAAACAAAAGTCATAAAAAAATCCTAAAAAAGTTAACACAACATTTATCAGGTTTATCATGGGAATAAACCATCTCCCTTTCTTATCCCCCTTTTACGAATTATTTGTTTACTGTTAGGATCAACAATTCGTAGCTATAAACAGGTCAATACACACACTATACAACCAAGCGAAAACCGTTCTATATACACTCGTATATAAAGCCGTTTTCTTTCATTTCTTTTTTATCATAAATATTTCTGCCATCTAATATTATATAATTATTCATTGTCTTCTTTAATACGTTCCAGGAAGGCAATCTAAACTCTTTCCACTCTGTCAACAGAAGCAAAGCGTCGACATCCAAAGCGGCGTCGTACATATCTCTGCTATATTTTACGGCATCTCCCACCCTTCTTCTGCATTCGTCCATGGCTACCGGATCGTATACCCTGATGTTGCATCCTGCTTTTAGCAATAAATCGATCAAAACTAAAGAAGGAGCTTCGCGCATATCGTCCGTATCCGGTTTAAAAGCCAATCCCCACAAGGCAATCGTCTTCCCTTTTAAAAGGGACTCCGTACCGGATGCGCCACCACCCTGTGCTTGAAAAACTTTTACGAGTTTTTCAAACAAAATGGATTTTTGTTTATCGTTCACCGCTTCTACCGCTTGCAGCACCCGCATTTCGTAACCCTGCTGAGCGGCGGTCTGAATCAACGCTTTTACATCTTTTGGAAAGCAACTTCCTCCATATCCGCAACCCGGATAAAGGAATTTATTGCCTATCCGCGAATCTGAACCAATTCCCCGCCTCACCATATTCACATCGGCCCCTACCAGATCGCACAAATTGGCCATATCGTTCATAAATGAAATACGGGTAGCCAGCATCGCATTGGCTGCATATTTAATCATTTCGGCTGATGGAATGTCTGTATAAATCATGCGATAGTGATTCAAGGTAAAAGGCCGGTAAAGTCGATCCATCAAATCTTTTGCTTTTTCGCTCTCTATGCCTACCACTACTCTGTCGGGTCCCATAAAATCTTTCACAGCCGTACCTTCTTTCAAGAATTCAGGATTAGACGCCACATCGAAAGGAACATTTACTCCCCGTTTATCTAATTCTTCCTGAATAGCCGCTTTGACTTTCTGGGCAGTTCCTACCGGAACCGTGCTTTTAGTAACTACCAGCACATAATTTGTGATATTTTTTCCTATAGTATGCGCTACGTCCAAAACGTAATGCAAGTCGGCGCTTCCATCTTCCTCGGGAGGAGTTCCTACCGCGCTGAAAATAACTTCCACTTCATCGATACACTCCGTCAAATCAGTTGAAAATTGCAAACGTCCCGCTTGATAATTTTTTTTCACCAGGTCTTCCAACCCCGGCTCATAAATAGGAATAATTCCGCTTCGTAAATCTTGAATTTTACGTTTGTCTACATCTATACATGTTACTTGGATCCCCATTTCGGAAAAACAAGTTCCTGTAACCAAACCTACATATCCTGTTCCTACTACAGCAATATTCATTTTCGCAATATTTTAACAAATAAATAAACTGGAATTATATTTTAAAAGAAAAGATTTCCTCCATTGACACATAAAAGTTAGTAATTTCACTTTGCTCATAATTAAAGAAAAAAAGCATCACTAAAAATCAAGACAAAGATAAACATAAATTATTATTATCGAAAGTTTACATGCAAAAAATAAGGCCTATTTTTTCCCTTTTGCAAAAACTCTCTCTATCTGTACATTCTATCTATCTCTTCTTTATATTTTTCTGCAATAAAAGCCCGCCTCATTTTCAACGTATCTGTCAATTCGCCGTTTTGAATGGAAAACGGTTCCGGCAGCAAGGTAAAACGCTTAATCTGTTCATAATTAGCAAAATCATTCTGCATAGCAATGATCCGTTTTTCAAACAAATCGCGAATTTTAGAATGGGTACACAAATCGGCCAACTTTTCAAAAACAATGTCATGCACTTTGGCATACAATTGAAGTTCCTCCATGTTCGGAATGATTAAGGCTGTCACATACTTCCGCTGATCGCCGATGACGATGGCCGAATCCACATACTTGTCGTTCATCAAATGCATTTCCAACTGTTGCGGAGCAATGTATTTTCCATTCGAAGTTTTATATAAATCCTTAATTCTTTCAGTAAGTACAATTCCCATTTTTTCCGTCAAATAGCCAGCGTCGCCCGTTCGAAAAAAACCGTCGGCTGTGAATGCATCGGCGGTTGCTTGAGGCTTCTTGTAATACTCTTTCATGACGCTGCCGCCTTTTACCAAAATTTCACTGTTTTCGCCAATGCGAACTTCCGTTTCCGGCATCACTTTTCCGACCGTACCGATTTCAAAACCAATAGGAGGGAAACAACTCACGGTAGCCGTCGTTTCCGTCAGTCCATATCCATATACCAAGGGAATATTGACCGACTGAAGAAAAATATTGATTCTATCTGATAGAGCGGCTCCCGCCGTTGGAAATATCAAGCCTTTATCGATGCCTATGGTTCGCTTCAAGAGAGAAAAAACCGTTTTGTTGTAGAACGAAAAGCTCATTTTCAACAACCACGGAGCTTTTTTCCCATTGTTTTTATAATCCAAATTGTATTTTCGTCCGGTTTTAATCGCTCGAAGGAAAAACATCCGCATGAAAAATCCCGAATTTTCTATTTTCTCCTGAACGGCGGCATATACTTTTTCCCAGAAACGAGGCACACTGCACATGGCCTGCGGCCGCACTTCCTTGATATAGGTCTGTATTTCTTTGGGATCATAACTGATGGCTAAACTACATCCTTTGTAAATGCAATAAATCGACCATGCTTTTTCAAAAACATGCGCTAAAGGTAAAAAACAGATCGACAAAAAGCGTTGCGGCAAATAGTCGAGGCGAATGTCATGGATTTTCAACGCCGTTTGGTAATTGGCATGCGTCAAAACCACCCCTTTCGGCTCTCCGGTAGTACCCGACGTATAGATGATATGAGCGGCATCTTCGTCTTTCGCTTCTTTCATTCGTTTTTCTACGGAGGCTATATCTTGTGAATTCCGGTTTTTAGGAGAACAAAAAGCATCAAAATAGAGCGAAGTTTTATCGTCTTCGGCCAATATTACCTTTTCGTCCAGAACGACCAAACGCTTCAAAAATAGGCTTCTTTGAAGCGCTTGATAAGCGTTGTCGTACTGCCACTGATCGCCAACGAACAGCAGATTGATCTCTCCCTCGTTGATCATGTATTCAATTTGAGGAATAGAGGCGGTAGCATACATAGGAATGGTAACGGCTCTATTGGCAAATGCGCCAAAATCAATATAAAAACACTCTACCCTGTTGGGAGTATAAACTCCAATATTGGAAGACGGCTTTACTCCCGTATGGCATAAAGCTTCTGCAACAGCCATTACCTTCTGTGAAAATTCGAGCCACGAAATAGACGACCAAACGCCAGTTTTCTGATCCCGTACTTTGAGCGCTTCTTCGTCTCCGAATTTTTTGGCTTGCAAATGTACGATCTTTGACAAATGATAATAATTCATTCCACGTAAAATATTGAACGGGCAAAAGTACACTTTTTTTATTGTAACTTTTACTTTTTTTCTCATTATTTAGCGATCCAGAAAGAAAATTCCTTTTGGAACGCAGGTGGCGCAGACGACTTAAGCGCTATTTTTGTATCTTTGTGTTCTATAATAAATAGTCCTTAGCTGAATGAGCATGAAAATACGAGTCTTTAGTTTTTTATTCCTCGCATTATCAGGAAGTTGTTTTCTTTCGGCACAAACGCGCCTTCCAGACAGCCAACGCTGCTCGCCCAAATTGTACATTTACAAGGCAAGCGTCGAAAATCTCCGGCAGATATACTTGAAAGATGAAAGAGCGAACGAGAATATGTTGCAATTGTTCGTAACAAGTTATGCAAGAAACGAAAAAATACCATCTCTTCCGAAGGGTAATTATTTCGTAGTAGGCGTCGACGGAAATCAAATGGTTTTCAACGACTATACAGTCGACGATTTTTATTTCAAAATCATTCAGGGCGAGAAGATGAATCTTTGCCTTTACGATTCACAGGGACAGATCATCCGAGAGGCAGAGGTGAAATGCGGCTCTTCCAAAATCAAATTCGATTCATCAACTCAGACCTATTCTATTTCTAAAGTAAAAGACAGACAAATCGTGGAAGTGAATAACAAAGGAGTACTGCATTATATCGAAATAGAGAAAGAAAATTCTTCCGATTATTATTCGAATATGAATCTTTTCCAAAAGAGCAAGCGTACCGTTCAACGGAAATGGCATCAATTGAAATATTCCATTAGACTCCTTTTCAATCCCGATGAACGACCTATTAACCGGCCTATTAAAAATAAATATAAGGGATTCATTGTTTTCAATAAACCCAAATACAAACCCGGAGAAACGGTGAAGTTGAAGGCTTATATGACCGAAAATAACGGTAAGCCGTATAATAAACCGGTAGATATTCGATTTTACAACGATTATTATTCGACCCCAATGGATACAACGTTAAAAAGCGCTCTTTCTCCCTATCGCCCGGGTATGTATCAATATGAATTTAAGCTGACAGACAGCCTCAACCTGAAATTAGACAGTTATTATTATATTGAGTTAAAAACAAAAAATGAAAAAGAGAACGCACTTGACAATAGTTTTCGATACGAAGAATATGAATTAAAAAGTACGCAGTTTTCCATTGAAACAAAAAAGACCGAATATGCCGCAAGTGATTCCGTGAAAATAAAATTCAAAGCTACAGACGAAAACGAAATGGCGCTGTATGGCGGGAAAGCGGAATTACAAATTACTCCATTAAAATTTGGTAAACAGGATATGAATAAACGGCCATCGGTATTTATTCCCAATGTTCTGTGGAGTGAAACCATCGACATGAACGATGAATCGGAAAAAGAAATCACTATTCCCGATTCGATTTTTCCATCGGGAATTTCGCTTCACTTCAATGTAAATTGCAAGTATTTGAGCGCCGACAACGAAATAGTATCCCAATCGAAAAAACTCTTCCGAAATTCAGCTGATTATCTCATTGATTTTTCTATGAAAAAAGGCATTCTCGCCATCAATGAACTGTATGAGGGAGAGCCTCAATCCACATCGGCAGAAATCCTGATTTCAGGCGAAAATGGAGAAACAATTTTGGAAAGCTCCGTCGTTTTGCCTTATCAACTAACCGTACCCTGGATTGCTTCTGATATAGAGGTCAAAACAAAAAATGCAAACGGCTTTTTTTTCCTTGAATACGATGTGGAAGAAGATCCAATCGGATACCAATTTTACCGCAGGAACGATTCGATTTTTCTGAAAATAGAAAATCCGGCCAATATTCCTTTTTGGTATGTCATGCGAAAGAAGAATAAAGAAATTGCCAAAGGATATGCGACTCAATTGAATTATTCCATAAAAAACGATCAACAGGAAGGATATGGAATGCAACTTTCCTATTTTTTCGGAAAAAAAAGACAAGCAGAAGAAATGTTGCCTTTCGCACGAAAGAATATGCGGCTGGATGTTTCCACTCCAACATCCGTTTATCCGGGGCAAAAAACAAACATTACCGTATCGGTTCGGGATAAAGAAGACAAACCCATTAAAAATGTCGATATTACGGCGTATGCTTTTACCTCGAAATTTGAAAATTATTCCATGCCCTACCTAACAATAGGAGGAAAAGCCCGGTATGCTAGGCCATTCAAAAACGCCGAATACAATCCGGATGAAAATGGGATCCATTCCCAAAGTCCTTTCCAGTGGGAGCGCTGGAAACAGGCATTGTCGCTCGACACCCTTGAATACTACAAATTTCTGTATCCCGATATTCTTTATTCGTATGAAGAACCAAGCGCTGACGGAACCGCTCAAATAGCTCCCTATCTTGTCGTTAATGGAGTTTTGCAAGGCGTGCATTTGCTCTGGATTGATGAACAACTGCATTATGCAAAGCAAGCCCAACAACTCAATACCTACCTGTTCCGGATCCCTCCCGGAAGACACAATCTCAGGTTTCGTACGCACAACCGAGAGGTGTCGGTAAACAATGTGATGATCAAAGAAGGAACTAAAACAATTCTGTCGTTCGATGCAGGAATATCCTTTATCCGTAAAAAGGTTCAGGGAGACTCCATCCCTCCTATTGTTCTTGTTTCTAAAATAGTAAAAAAAGAGGAGCAGGGAAGATTAAGCGAAAAAGAAACGGATTATTTAGCCAGCCAGTTAATCACGGTGGATAACAATTTCGGAAGCATAGAATTTCCAAAACTGCATTCCTATTTCGAATGGCCGGCTTATATCCGTACAGGAAATACCAACTATTATCTCAATCCTGCCCGACGCACCTATTATGATTACACGTTGCACGCCAATATAAATACTCCCATTTTAGCAGGTCCTTTTCCTTACCGCAGCATCATAAACGATTTGACGGATATGGCCACCCTTTATACGGACATGAAACCTGTGACCCATTTTCAAATAGAAGGAGGATATCAATACACATTATTTGAAAATTATCAAAAGATGAAAAGTTGGGAACGTTCGCCTATCCAGAATCAAGCGCAAGCATTTGTCCCTGAAACTGATTTCAAAGCCGGTTTATTGAGCGAAGAAGATATCTCTAATTATTTCAATACGAATATCAAAAACAATTTAATTTCTTCTTCCGGTCGAATCGATGTTTTTAGGAACACAGTCGATGCAGACAAAAATAATACTTGCCGGATGACTTTATTTTGGGGTTTCGACCGGAACAGTCCTATTTTAAAGCCTGCTTTGATCCTAATTGTTCCTCAAAACAAAGAGAATATAATCGATTACAGTCTTTATTACGGAGGAACCCGCGAATTCAGCAACTTACCCGAAGGCGATATGAATATTCATTTCATTTTCGGGGATACGACTTCTTATACAATCCCCATTGCCTTATACAAAGACGGGCAAAACTACTTGCAATTGGATTCCGTCGGACGCGACGAAGACAATAAACCGGCCATTACTGCATTTAATTTGCTTCAACGGAACGCAATCAAATCAGTTGCAAATAATCCTTATGCAAATATACCGCAAGATACTGTTGTTGAAATTGCTCCTGCTAAATTAACCGGCAAGTTCAGGAAAGATAATCAACTAAAAGGAGTAATTACAGGCATCGTAAAAGATGATTCGGGAGAGGCGCTTATTGGCGTTTCCATCAGTGTAAAAGGCACAACGATCGGTACTGTTACTGATTTCGACGGACGTTTCGAACTTCAAGGCGCTTCTGCCGGAGATAAAATAGCCATTAGTTATATAGGTTTTAGTCCTGTTGTGGTTAACTATAGGGAAGGATACGACTATACAATCGTGATGAAAGAAGATGTCCAATATCTAAAGGAAGTCGTGGTAATAGGATATGGAACTCAAAGAAAAACCAATTTGACGGAGTCGGTTAGTAGTGCAGTTGAAAAGGAAATACCGGATATTCAATATTTAGGAGGAAAATTGGCCGGTACAATGATAAGAGGCAGCGGCGCTATCGGGAACGCTGCAAGTACAACAGAAGGTATGGCTCCGCTGATTATAGTCAATGGCTTGCCTTACAATGGAAAATGGGAAGACCTGAATCCAAGCAGCATTATTTCGGTCAATGTTTTGAAAGACGAGGCTGCAACTTCTCTATATGGTTCCAGAGCAGCCAACGGCATAATTATGATTCAAACAAATACATTGGGAAAACAAAAGGAAAAACAGGGAGAAAAAGACGAAATAGAGGCGACGGACGCGGGCAACAGCATGCGGAGGAATTTTCACGACGATGCATTCTGGCAACCGGCTTTGAAAACGGATGAAAAAGGAAAAGTTTCGTTTGAAGTCACTTACCCGGACGATATTACCAGTTGGAACGCTTATTTTTTGGCGATCGGCAACCGGAAGCAAGCCGACAAAAAACAATTGACAATCCAGTCGTTCAAAGCCTTGACTGCGCATCTTTCCACGCCCCGTTTTGCCATCCGAGGCGATAGTCTGAATGCAATAGGACGAATTGCTAATCATCTCAACGATTCCATTGAAGTGAATGAAACGGCAACGGTTGAAGGCATCAGTCAGGAGAAAAAAATACGAATGAACGCTTCTCATGTTGAGTCGATACCAGCAATAGTTTCTGAAGGAGACAGTATTACCCTGGCGTATTCGATTAGCCAACCTACTGGATATTTTGATGGTGAAGAACGTTCTTTTCCTGTTTTTGAACAAGGCTTGCTGCAAACCTACGGAGAATTCAAAATTATCAGCGATACCGTTACAAGCACTTTTCAGGTAAATTCGGACTTGGGAGACTTTACTTTGCACGCGGAAACATCGAGTATGGACGTTTTTCTCAGGGAAATGGAAAAGATCGACCGCTATCCGTATTTATGCAACGAACAAATGGCTTCCAAAATCAAAGCCTTGTTGTCGAAGAAAAGCGCTACCGCTATTCTCGGCCAAGAATTCAAAGACGATAAAAACATCAAAGAACTGATTGGCCGTCTCAAAAATAACTGCAATCCGGAAGGATTGTGGGGATGGTGGGACAAAAGCAATACGGAATTCTGGATATCCCAGCATGTAATTAGCGCCTTATTGGATGCTGAAAAGGCGGGATATAAAACGGGCATCGACACCGTAAAACTCCGTCTGGTTCTGGAGCAACAATTAAAAGACGGTTTATCAAAACTGCCGATGAGGGTTCCCTTTGAAGACTTTTTTGCCAAACAAGAATTGCTCGACCGGTTAATTTTGCTTAAAAAACTTCAATCGCCTATCGATTATCCGGCTTATTATACTCAAATCGATCAGCAATTGAAATCCAAAATGGTAAACGATCCATTGAAAGAAATGCTTTTGTTTTCAATGCTGGGAATGAATGAAAAAATTAACATAGACACTTTGATGCATTACGCCCGCAAAACAATATTAGGCTCTATGTTTTGGGGAGATGAGAAAGAAAATAAATATTCGTATACATTTCTATCGCCTTATCACAATAACGTTGAAAGTACGCTAATGGCCTACGCCACTTTAAAAAATTTAGGCGGTCACGAAACAGAATTGGAAAAAATACGGGATTATTTCTTTGAACGCCGTTTCAATGGTTCGTGGCAAAATACATACGAAGCGAGCCGTATTATCGAAACCATTCTGCCGGACATGTTAGCCCCAAATACAAATTATTCGGAAGTATCCATGAGCATCGACAATCAACGGGTTTCTACCTTTCCGTTCACCCAAAAAATGGATGTAAAACAGCCGGTTCGAATTAAAAAAGAAGGAACTTTACCGTTGTTTGTCACAGTATATCAACAGGAATGGAATCGCAATCCGCAACCGGAATCGTCCAAAGGATTTACCGTCCAAACCATTTTTAAGGAGAATCAGGATACGGTTTCCATTCTTCAATCGGGAAAAACGGCCGCTCTGGAAGTAATCGTGAAAGTAGCCGCCGATGCCGAATACGTACAAATAGAGGCGCCTATTCCTGCCGGTTGTAGTTATGAATCAAAGTCCAATAGCTTTTACGGTACAGAAACCCATCGGGAATATTTCAAGGAAAAAGTCTCGATCTTTTGTAACCGCCTAATTCAAGGAGAACATCGGTTTACGATCAACCTGATTCCCCGATTTACCGGAAAATATACCCTCAATCCGGCCAAAGCAGAATTGATGTATTTCCCAACATTCTATGGAAACGAAAAAATCAAATCCGTAGAGATTTATTGATCGCAAAACAATTTATTCTAAATGGACGACAAACAATTCTTGGATATATTCGGGATGAGCGCTTTTTTTCAGGAAATATAATCCAACTCCCAAAGCGCCATGCATGAAATCGTAATATTGATATTGCATATCTTGCCTCATCCGATAAACCAGATAATCCTCCAAAAATGGTCAAACAAATACAATATTCCTGCAAAGCCGCTGCAAAAGGTATGCGATTTTTCCCTTCCTATCAATTGTTCCAACAATCTTTCTGCATATCTTTCCGTTAATAATACCTGTTTTTTATTTTTGGAATGTCGCGAGTAATAAAATAGAAACAGTAAAAGTCCAAAATCTTCACTATACAAACCAAAAGATTCCTTTCCTGATTTTTGAATCTTAGTAAAAATACATTGGGCGATTCGATCTACTTTTTGTTGAATGATAGATATCATACGTTTGCTATAATATTTTAACAAAGGTAATGCGTTGAAAACAGAATTGTATTCAAATAAGATAACAATTTCACTTTTTATTATGCTGTGAATTAGTAAATTAATACAAAATAGATAACAATTAAAGATTTCCTCTTTTTTGGTCGATAAATTATTTAATTTTGCAGGTAAAATTATCTGTTATGAAACGAATTGCAAAAATAACCGCATTATTTTTATTTACCGGATGCGTGGCCACTCTATACAGTCAAGAGGATGCCGCATGGGATAGCGCCGTAACGAATATAGCCAGACAACTGATCGTTTTCCCTCAGGAAAAAATCTATGTACAGACCGACAAGCCGTATTACATGAACGGCGAAAAAATATTTTTTCGGGTTTTTCTATTGGATGCTTTTTCCAATAAACAGGATACGCTTAGCCGCTATGTGTATGTCGAATTAATCCATCCTGCGGATTCGATCGTGCAACGAGTGAAAATACGACCGGATGAAAATCACCTTTTTTATGGAGCCATTCCCCTGCGGGAGAATCTGCCGCAAGGCGACTACAATATACGGGCTTATACTCGATACATGCAAAATCAAGGCGAAAGTTCGTTTTTTTCTAAGCAAGTCCGAATAGGCGACCCGCAGATTTTGAAAGGGAAAACCCAAACAAACTCTCGGTTTGCCGAAGATAAAAAAACGAATGCCGAAGATTTTGACCTAACCTTTTATCCTGAAGGGGGACAATTAGTTGCCGGACAAGTATCGGACGTAGCATTCAAAGCGCTCTGCACAGACGGGACGGCGTTGAATATAAGTGGCGAGATTACAGATTCCAAGGGTAATATTGTTACTGAATTCAAGACTGTTCACGAGGGAATGGGAGAGTTTTTCATCAGTCCCCTGCCGGCGGAGCGCTATCAGGCGGTTTGCCGCTATGACGGACGCACGCTCCGATTCGATTTACCGGAAGCTCAACCCCTTGCCATGGCTCTGCAAGCCGTCGTGCGGGACAATACATTACAGATTCGGGTCAATAAATCGGAATCTGCGTCTCTTCCTGAACTTTATCTGCTCATTCATTCCCGCGGATCGGTTGTTTATGCTAAGGCATGGGATGGGGTGAAAAATTTCATCGTCTTCGACCGTTCTGATTTTCCTTCGGGAATCAATCATATTCTATTGTTGACAAAAGATTTGCAAATCGTCAGCGAACGACTGGTATTTTTACTGAATAAGGATCAAGGACTTGCGTCCTTTCAGGCACAAAAAGATGCCTACGGGAAACGGGAACAAGTCCAAGCCCAAATTCAATTGGAAGACGAAAAGCAGCATCCTTTGAAAGGAAACTTTTCGATTGCCATAACAAACGACCGAGAAGTAATTTCCGATTCTACATCCGGTATTCTGTCCGGTATTTTGTTGAGTTCGGAACTAAGAGGCCACATAGAAAATCCGGAATATTATTTTCAAAAAGGAAATAAGGATGCCGAACAGGCAGCTGATTTATTGATGAAAACGCATGGATGGACGCGGTATGCCTTCTCCGATGTAATCCATGGAAAGTTAAATTATCCCGAAATTCCGTTTGAAACGAGCCAAAAAATTGCCGGAACGGTAAAAAGCGGCGTACGTTCAAGACTTGCGAAAAACGCTCAACTTTCCATCCTGTCGCTGAAGGACCATTTTTTGGATACGACCCAATCCGGCCCAAACGGACGCTATGTATTCCATGATTTTGAATTTCCGGATAGTACGTGGTATGTTATTCAAGCTTTGAACAGCAAAGAAAAAGGCCGGTACAGGACGGAACTGTATATCGACAAAGATACTTTTCCGGGAATGCACGTCCAGTGGAATGAACCTATTCGGAAAGATGAAAAGACTGATTCTGTTTTCAGGGATTATATGATAAAAGCCGATCAGCAATATACGTTTGAACATGGAGCAAGAGTGATTAACCTGCCTGAGGTACAGATAAGAGGTGTCCGCAAAGACCAGAATAAATATAAATCCTCATTCTATGGAGAACCTGATTATTTTATGCCCGAAGAAGTGATAAAGAGGTCCGGCGCCATTTTCATTAAAGATTTATTTTATGATGTTCCGGGAGTTTATGTATCTGGTAATGTGATTAGTATAAGGAGGGGCGGGCCGCCATTCATCTTAATAGACGATATACCTCTTATACAAGGGGAAGGAAATTCTCCTGATAATCAAACGGTTATTGACTATCTAAATATGATTAATGTCAACGACGTGGAGCAAATAGATGTACTGAAAGATGGAGCCTCATTAACCATATTCGGTTCGAGAGGAATGAACGGCGTAATCAATATTCATACCAAAAGAGGAGAAGAATTTAACCCTATTTTACCGGATAACATTAAATCAGTAATGCCGCTCGGTTATCAATTACCCATTGAATTTTATTCGCCCCAATACGATACGCAGGAAAGCAGGAATAATTCGACGCCGGATTTACGAACGACTATCTATTGGAAACCGAATGGTTTAACAGATGAGGAAGGAATTGCTCAGGTGGATTTTTATACGGCAGACGATCCGGCAACTTATTCCATCGTCATCGAAGGAGTAAGCGAAGATGGCAAGCTAATTCATTACCGAGGCGAGTCCGTGATAACGGTAGAATAATCAAAACAAACATAGTGTGGAAAATTATATTTTGGAATTTCTATAGACGATTATCCTTATAAAACGATACTTCATTGCCCAACACCAATTCGCTATGTAATTTCAACGAACAAATGCCATTTTAGGTAGAGAAAAATTCCATTTTAGAATTCGGATTATTTGATGTAAATTTGCAGGATGAGGAAAAAAACGTTTTATATCATTTGTTGGACTTTAGGAGCGCTAATTCCAATCGTAAATGCTCAGCCTGCTTTTCGGACAGAAACTTTGGATAACCATATTCAAACATTGCGCGTATCGGAAGCTGGGCAGTGGGATTCAGCTCCGGTGATTGATTTGAATTCGGATAAACAGATAGAAATTCTATTCGACGCATTGGGCGCTTCTCCCGGACATTATACCTATCGGATTCTTCATTGCAATGCCGATTGGACTCCCTCGCAATTGACGGAAGGAGAATACCTTTCCGGTTTGCAAAACCATCTGGTAGACGATTACGCTTCTTCGTTCAATACCCGAATGGACTATATAAATTATCGGCTGCTTCTTCCAAACGAAGATGTAAACTTCAAAGTATCGGGAAATTATGTAGTGCAGATCATTTCGGGTGAAACGGGGAAAGCCGTAGTAAACGCTTGTTTTTCATTGATCGAACCGCAGGCAAGCATTCGGATGTACGTTTCAGCGATTACTGACAAAGGTTCAAACAGCAAATATCAGGCTGTCAGTTTTGAAGCAGGGTATGGAAACGATATCAAAACGCCTGTACAGGAGTTGAAGGTCTATGTACAACAAAATAACCGCTTCGATAATGCAGCCGTAAACGTAAAGCCGCTGAATGTGCAAAACCGGAAAGCGTTGTACGATCATCGGCCGGCTTTGATTTTCGAAGCAGGCAATGAATACCGGAGTTTTGAAATGACCACGACCCGTTATGCCGGCTTGAATATCGAGTCGGTGGAATATTATTCGCCTTATTATCATTCCATCTTGCGGCCTGACCCTATCCGGAGCAATCGCGCCTATTCGTTTTACGAGGATATAAACGGGCGAGTGGTTATCCGCAACAACGAGACCGACGATCCGAATACGGGGGCGGATTATCAGTTTGTTCATTTTTATCTTCCTTGCGAAAAACCGTTTTCCGAAAATGTGTACATTTTGAGCGAAGCTTTTCACAATCTGCTGGATGCTCGTTCGCAAATGGAATACAGCGAGCGGGACAAAGGTTACCTTAAAACGGCTTTGCTCAAAGAGGGATATTACAATTATATGTATGTGACGCAAAAGGAGGCTTCAGCCCCTGCTTCGACGGCGTCGATTGAAGGCAATTATTACCAGACAGAAAACGAATACCGGGTAATGATTTATGCGCGGACAATGGGTATGCGGTATGATAAATTAATTGGCGTTCAAACGATTCGATTCAAATAAAAATGATGCTTTTTTATGCTCCCGACTTGTTAGCCAGCGGAGAATTGCCGGAAACGGAATCTCAGCATTGCATTCGCGTCTTGCGGAAACAAGCGGGCGACGAAATCGACCTCACCGACGGAAAAGGTTGCTTCTACCGAGCGCAAATCACGGAAGTTCATCCCAAACATTGCAGGGTAAAGATTCTGGAAACCAGACCGGCGGCTTCTCGTTGGAAAAACCGGATCGAAATAGCCATAGCTCCTACCAAGAATATCGAACGCATCGAATGGTTTGCAGAGAAAGCGGCTGAAATAGGAATTGATAAAATAATTTTTCTGAAAACGCATTATTCGGAACGAAAGGAGATTAAAACAGATCGAATCCATAAACTACTGATTGCTGCTATCAAACAGTCCGAACAAGCCCGTTTGCCGGAAGTGCAGGAGATGATGGATTTTGCAGTCTTTGTCCGGCAAAGTTTCGAAGGACAAAAATGGATTGCGCACTGTCATCCGGGTGAAAAACCCTTGTTGAGCCACATATATCGTTGCAACGAAAATATATTGACGCTTATCGGTCCCGAAGGCGATTTCAGTGAAGACGAAATTCAACTCGCTACCGCTAATGGTTTTCAGTCCGTATCGTTGGGAGGAAACCGCCTGCGAACCGAAACGGCTGCATTGACGGTTTGTCAAACCGTTCATATTCTCCAACAACTGCCCCCAAACGGGCATGCATAATGACGAGGCATTCATGAAAAAAACAGTTCAACATATTGTACGAGGAATAAGAAATCTCTTTTTACTGCTGTTTTCCTTGAGCCTGTTTTTTGTGATTCTGTATAAATACATTCCGATTTATTATACTCCCTATATGTTCGCAAAAAACGTAGAGCAATGGAGGAATAAGGAAAAAATTCATTTTGATCACCAATGGAAATCGCTGCCGGATATTTCGCCTTATATGGCGCAAGCCGTTATTGCTTCGGAAGATTATTTGTTCTTGATACACAATGGTTTTGATTCTGACAATCTTAACATGAACCTCAACAGAGGCGCGCGAATTTTGTATTTGAATAATGCGACCATTTCTCAACGAACCGCTCGGAATGTGTTTTTATTTCCGGGTAAAAATTACGTGAACAATACTTTGGAAACTTATTTTACCATTCTGATCGAATTTGTTTGGGGAAAGAAACGGATTTTGGAAGTTTATTTGAACTCAGTTGAAATGGGAAACGCCGTATTTGGGGCGGAAGCGATTGCCCAAAAAAGTTTTCACGTTCCAGCCAAAGATTTGAACATTTCCGAAGCGGCTTTGGTTGCGGCTTGCCTGATCAATCCCTCCGAATTGAATCCGTCGGAACCTACTACCTATTTGTTGCGGCGGCAAGCTAAAATTATGGGAATTATGGAAGAAATGATTGACATAAAATGGAGGTTCGAATGAGAAACATTTGCTCTGAAAATATTAATTTTGTAGATTGGGAAACAATTCCTTATGCGCAAGCCTATCAACAACAGAAGGAATTGTTTGAAAAAGCGCTGCAAAACAAAGCGAAAGGCCAAATCGTAGAAAATACGGTCGTTTTTTGCGAACATCCGCCGGTCATTACTTTGGGTAAAAATGGCTTGCTTTCCAATCTCCTTTTTCCCGAAACGGTATTGAAGGAAAAGAACGTGGAATGGTACCGTACCGACAGAGGCGGAGATATTACCTATCATGGTCCCGGACAAATCGTCTGTTATCCCATTTTGGATTTGGAAACAATCGGTTTGGGCTTAAAAGAGTATATCTACCGTTTGGAAGAAGCGATTATCTGTACCTTAGCGGAATATGGGATTCGGGGAGAACGAGTGAGCGGAGCAACCGGCGTTTGGATCGACAAAGACACGGCAGGGAGAACAAGAAAAATAGCGGCTATCGGCGTTCGAAGCAGCCGCTATGTTACCATGCATGGTTTTGCATTCAATGTAAATACCAATTTGAGTTATTTCCGATTGATTCATCCTTGCGGTTTTACCGACAAGGGCGTTACTTCGCTGGCACAAGAATTGGGACATCCCATCGCGCTTGAACCAGTAAAAATAGCCTTGAAACGAGCGCTATTAAGGGAGCTTTTCGAAATAAACACAACATCCAAAGATTGATAATTAACAATAACCGTATTGCTATGCTTCGAATTTAATATCTCCCATTGATTCGATCTCTTCAGGAATGAAAGGCGTAGTTTGATAAACGTAATAATTCAACCAGTTTTTGAACAACAGATGAGCGTGCGCTCGCCATCGAACGGAAATACCTTTGGAAGGATCATTGCCGCGGTAATAATGAACCGGCATTTCGATCGAAAGGCCTTTTGCCCGGTCGCGTTGATATTCTTTGTCCAATGTATCGGGAGCATACTCCGCGTGGCCTGTAATGAATATCTCCCGTCCATTTCGCGCCATCACAAGGTGGACGCCCGATTCTTGCGACTCCGAAATCAGTTTTAGTTCGGGCGTTCGCAAAATATCTTCTTTCCGGATTTCGGTATGGCGACTGTGAGGCGCATAAAATTCATCATCAAAACCGCGAACCAAAGGGACGTAAATATCCTGAATGGTATGTTTGAATATTCCAAACATTTTTTTTTCTAAAGGATACTTGGGAATGCCGTAAAAGTGGTAAAGTCCGGCTTGAGCGGCCCAGCAAATGTACAAAGTAGAAGTGACATGCCGAGCCGCCCAATCGAAAATGCACCGCAATTCGTTCCAATAAGACACTTCTTCGAAATCCAGCAATTCGACCGGCGCGCCGGTAATAATCATTCCATCGTAATAATCAGCCTGAATGTCTTCAAAATTTTTGTAGAAGGTCGCCAAATGTAATCGCGGCGTGTTTTTGGATTGGTGTTCCTTTATTTTGATAAAATCAAGTTCTACCTGCAAGGGACTGTTCGACAGCAACCGGATAAAATCCGTTTCCGTAGTTATTTTTACCGGCATCAGGTTCAAAAGCGCCAGTTTCAGGGGACGGATGTCTTGCCGCATAGCGCGCTGTTCATCCATCACAAAGATATTCTCTTGTTTGAGAATCTCTATGGCCGGTAGGTTATGAGGTACATTTAAAGGCATATTAAATCCGATTTAAGACGCAAAAATACATATTTTTCAACAAAATTCTATTGGGCTGCTTTCTTTTTCAAGCGTGTAGTTGAAAAATAGGAATATACAGCCGGGACAATAAACAAGGTAAGGAAAGTGGATAATGTCATTCCACCGATCACCGAAGTTCCCATCGCTATGCGGCTGTTTGCTCCTTCGGCATGGGCAAACACCAATGGCAAAAGTCCCAATATGGTCGACAAGCTGGTCATTAAAATGGGGCGTAAACGTTGCAGCGCAGCGCCTTCAATGGCCGACCATTTATCCATTCCGGCTTCTTGCCGCTGATTGGCAAACTCTACGATCAAAATTCCATTCTTTGCTACCAGACCGATGAGCATAATGATTCCTATTTGACTGAAAATGTTCATGGTAACGCCGGATGTAGACATGAAAATCAAAGCGCCTGCAATCGCTAAAGGTACGGTCAACATCACAACCAAAGGGTCTTTGAAACTTTCGAATTGAGCGGATAAAATCAAGAAAATCAATACTAAAGCCAATCCGAAGGCAAACATCAGACTGGAGGAACTTTCCTTGAATTCTTTGGATTCTCCACTCAAAGCGGTACGGAACGAGTCGTCTAATGTTTCCCGTGCTATCCGGTCCATTTCGTTCAAACCTTCGCCAAGCGTAACCCCTTTGGCTAATCCCGAACTGATGGTGGCTGAGTTGAACCGGTTGTAACGGTACAACTGAGGAGGCGATACGCTTTCGGAAAGTTCCGCCAGATTATCCAGCTGAATCATATTGCCTTCTCCATTTTTGATGTAAATAGACTTCAAATCCAAAGGTGAATTTCGTTGCTGACGATTGATTTCCGCCAAAATCTGGTATTGTTTACCATTCATATAAAAATAACCCATGCGTTGGCCGCTCAATGCATATTGCAAGGTTTGTCCGATATTGCGGGCGCTGACTCCCAGCAAAGCCGCTTTGTCGCGGTTGATTTCCACCCGCGTTTCCGGTTTGGTAAATTTCAGATTAACATCGGCCATCTGGAAATAGGGACTTTCATTGACTTTACTCATAAACAAAGGAATAAACTGCTGCAATTTTTCAAGGTTGGGAGCTTGCAAAACGTATTGGATGGGCATTCCTCCGCGGCGGCCGCCAAAAGTAGACTGTTGTTGTACAAAAGCCCGCGCTGCATTTTCTTTCCGCACCGCTGCCATTAGTTCGTCGGCAATTTCCATCTGGCTTCGTTTCCGTTTTTGTATGTCCGGCAAAACCAAACGAACAAAACCGCCTCCTTGCCGTACCAGAGTGGTATTGGATTCCCTTTCGGGCGCTACCGAATCGGCTATTGCCGATATTTTATCGGCATAATCGAGGTAAAATTCGTAAGTCGAACCTTCGGGTCCCCGCATTTGAATGGTTATTTGCGAACGGTCTTCCAAAGGAGCCATTTCCGCCGGTATCTTCTTCCATAAGAGGATAATTGCAATGAAAGTAATCGCCATAATCGGCCAAGTAATCCACCGGCATTTCAGAAAAACGTGCAAGCCGGCGCTGTAATAATTGTTCATGCCTGTGAAAAACGGCTCGGTAATGCGAACCAACCAATTTTGTTTTTCCCTCCTTTTCAATATTTTGGTCGAAAGCATCGGCGTAAAAGTCAAAGCGGCGAAAGCGGAAATCAAGACAGATCCCGAAACTACAATACTAAACTCCCGAAACAAACGTCCAGTCATTCCTTGTAAGAAAATGATCGGAAGGAATACCGCGACCAAGGTAATGGTGGTAGAAATCACCGCAAAATAAATTTCCTTCGAACCTTCAATACCGGCTTCTACCGGATTCATGCCTTTTTCGATTTTTACATAAATATTTTCTGCCATCACAATTGCATCGTCTACCACTAAGCCTACGGCCAATACAACCGCCAGCATGGACAAAACGTTGATCGAAAATCCGGCTACATACATAATGAAAAACGATCCGATCAGCGAAACAGGGATAACAATACAAGGGACTAACGTCACTCGCCAATCGCGCAAAAACAGGAAAATAATGACGACAACCAGTATAAAAGCAATATAAATGGTGTCTTGTACTTCTCGGATGGAGGCTCGGATAAATTTGGTATTATCGTAAATTACTCCCAAAATCACATCTTCCGGGAGGTCTTTTTGCATTTGCTTGACGCGAAGCATTACTTCATTGGAAATATCAATCTGATTGGCGCCCGGTTGCGGAGTGATTACTACGCTCACCATGGGAATTCCGTTTTTGCGCATGATGCTGCGTTGATCTTCTGGTCCCAATTCGGCTGTTCCGATGTCGCGGAAACGAACTACATTGTATTGATTTTCCTTGATAATCAAGTTATTGAATTCTTCCGGCGTTTTCATTAACCCCATCGTGCGGATGGTCAACTCCGTCCGGTTGCCTTCAATGCTGCCGGAAGGAAGTTCGACATTTTCACGGTCGATAGCGTCTTTCACGTCTATGGGCGTTACGCCATAGGCGGCCATCTTGAGCGGATCGAGCCACAAGCGCATGGAATAACGCTTTTCGCCCCAAATGCTGACGGCGCTTACATTCTGGACGGTCTGCAAACGTTCTTTGACCGTCAAATCGGCAATCTCGCTCAATTCGAGCAAATTGCGCTTTTCGCTTTGAATGGTCAACTGTAAAATCGGCTGGTCGTCAGCGTTTGCTTTGGAAATGATGGGCGGATCGCAATCCCGCGGAAGAAAACGTTGCGCCCGCGAAACTTTGTCGCGCACATCGTTGGCCGCCGTTTCCATGTCTACGCTTAACTCAAATTCCACAGTGATTTGCGAAGACCCTTGGCTGCTGGTACTGGACAGCGAACGGATACCCGGAATTCCATTGATGTTTTGTTCCAAAGGTTCCGTAATCTGGTTTTCGATAATATCGGCATTTGCTCCCGGATACGACACATTGACCGTGATAATAGGATTGTCCACGCTGGGGTATTCGCGGACTCCCAGATAAGTGTATCCGATGATGCCGAATATCAGTACTATCAATACCATTACAGTAGATAGTACCGGACGATGGATGCTTAATTCCGAAATGTTCATCTTATAAGACGAGGAAAATAAAATATTTTTTTATTCGATCGAAACCGGCAATCCGTCCCGCAACTGCATAACGCCCGTTACGATCAGCGTATCTCCTGCATGCAGTCCCTGCAAAACCTGAATGTCGGACGCTGTGCGGATTCCTTTGAGTACTTCGATTTGTTTGGCTTTTCCACCGGAATACAAATAGGCTATATCGCGTCCCATTTCTGCAACAATGGCTTCGCTGGGAATTGTTAAGGCATTTACTATTTCGCTGGATTTAATTTCTATCGAAGCCGTTCGTCCCGGCGTTAGCCTTCCGTTTGGATTTGGATAAGTAGCTCGCGCTTTCAAAGTTCTCGTCTTCAAATCAACGCGCGATTCCACTGCATATACCTGCGCCGGATAATTGGCCGGATCGGGTGGAACGTTGAATGTGATATGCGTTCCTTGATGAAGCAAGTTAACATATCGTTCATTCACCGAAAATTCTATTTTTAAAGGAATAATTTTCGTTAAAGAAGCGACGACCGTAGTCGGAGAAGCATAACTCCCTTCGCTCACTTGCCGCAAGCCGATCACTCCGTCGAAAGGAGCGTGCAATTCGGTTTGCGCAATCCGCGCTTTAGCCAAATCTATATCGGCACGCAATTTTTCCAGTTCCGTAGTGACCTGTTCATAAGCCTCTTTACTTACCGCGTCTTTTTCCAACAGCGTTTTTTGCCGAAATACCCGATCTTCAGCTAAGGGAATCTGCGCTTGCAATTTATTCAATTCGGCCTGCAAAGGTTTGTCGTTTACTTTGGCCAACAAATCTCCTTTTTTCACGGCGCTGCCTTCCTTAAAAAAAATATTTGTGATCTTACCGGAGGTTTCAAACGTCAAATCCACTTCTTCATCAGGAATCAAGTTGCCCGTTGCACGAATCACATCTACCAGATTTTCCGGTTGAATGATCTTTACGGCGACGCTTAATGGCCTTCCCCGTCCTTCTTTTGCCGGAGAAGATGCCGGAGTATTGGTTATTTCGGACGACTGTTTGCGATTCTCGATCGTTTTGGAAATTGTTGGATACAGAGCCATGCCCGCAATGAATAACGCAATAATAAGAATAAGGATTATTTTGGTAAGTTTATTCATGTTGTTATTTTACAAAAAATGCTTGTCTTACGGGCAAAAATACAATTTTTGCGTTAATATTTGTCGGCGAAAAAGTTAATAAATTAAAAAAGAGAAAATGAAATAATTTTCAGTTGGATTGGGCAATTTAGGCTTCTGGTACAAAGCGATTATTTTTGTGCCAGAAATGCCTAAAATTGAATTATTATAAATAGAGTTAATGTAAAATAAATTTTTTATATTACGTGCGCGTGCGTACCTTTGTAGCATGAAATATAGCGAATATCAAAACAACGAAAAGAGCTT
>WRFY01000094.1 GCA_009783445.1 Candidatus Azobacteroides sp.
CTTTCGGTTCCTACGATGGCCAATCCTCCGGCTGCCCGTACTTCCGGCGAAAGTTTAATATCCGTACCACGCCCCGCCATATTGGTGGCAATCGTTACAGTACCTGTTTGACCGGCTTGCGCAACGATTTCTGCTTCTTTTTGATGCAATTTGGCATTCAACACATTGTGAGGCACCTTCCGCATATTCAACATCCGGCTCAGCAATTCCGATATTTCTACCGAAGTAGTTCCTACCAATACCGGACGTCCTAAATCGCGCAAGTTCTGAATTTCTTCAATCACCGCATTGTATTTTTCGCGTACCGTTTTATAAATGCGGTCATTCATATCTATACGCGCAATTGGGCGGTTGGTTGGAATCACCACAACATCCAATTTGTAGATATCCCAAAATTCGCCGGCTTCCGTTTCAGCTGTACCCGTCATTCCCGCCAGCTTATGATACATACGGAAATAATTTTGCAGCGTAATGGTGGCAAATGTTTGGGTAGCCGCTTCCACTTTCACCCTTTCTTTGGCTTCGATCGCTTGATGCAAACCCTCGGAGTAACGGCGGCCTTCCATGATACGTCCTGTTTGTTCGTCCACAATCATTACCTTATTGTCGAGTACTACATATTCGTCGTCCCTTTCAAACAAACAATAGGCTTTCAACAATTGATTAACGGTATGCACACGCTCCGCCTTCACTGCATACGCTTGCATCAATTCGTCTTTTAGAGTCTGCTTCTGTTCGTTAGAAATGTTTTCATGCTCAATTTCGGCCAGTTTGACCCCAATGTCTGGCAAGACGAAAAATTCGGGATCGTCCGAATTACCGGTCAGTAAATCAATTCCTTTGTCGGTAAGTTCGATGGAATTATTTTTTTCGTCAATCACGAAATACAAATCATCGGTGATGATATGCATGTCGCGGTTTTGCTGTTGCATGTAAAATTCTTCGGTTTTCAACATATCGGCCTTTACGCCCGGTTCGCTCAGGTATTTGATAAGAGCCTTATTTTTAGGCATTCCCTTGTATGAACGGAACAGAAATTTCAATCCTTCCTCACGTTCTTTCGGATTGTCCGAAGCCATCCATTTTTTTGCGTCGGTCAATAAACTGTTGGTCAGTTTTCTTTGTACCGCCACTACATTTTCGACCCTTGCCCGGTATTCTTCGTACAACTGATCTTCGCCTTTTGGCACCGGACCCGAAATAATCAAGGGCGTACGGGCATCATCAATCAAGACAGAGTCCACTTCGTCGACAATGGCATAATTGTGTTTGCGCTGCACCAAATCCTGCGGGCTAACCGCCATGTTATCCCTCAAATAATCGAAACCAAATTCATTGTTGGTGCCGAAGGTAATATCGGCTTCGTAAGCCTTTCGGCGTTCATCCGAATTGGGACGGTGCTTATCAATGCAATCGACTGAAAGCCCGTGGAACATATAGAGCGGCCCCATCCATTCGGAGTCGCGTTTAGACAAATAATCGTTGACGGTCACCACATGAACGCCATTGTGCGTCAAAGCGTTCAGGAAGACGGGAAGCGTAGCCACCAAGGTTTTTCCTTCGCCTGTAGCCATTTCCGCAATTTTTCCTTTATGCAATACAACGCCGCCAAACAATTGTACATTGTAATGTACCATGTCCCAGGTAATCTCATTTCCGCCAGCCATCCAATGATTCACATAAACTGCTTTATCGCCTTCAATATGCACAAAATCGTGATTAAGGGCTAACTTGCGGTCAAAATCATTGGCCGTAACAATCGTTTGTTCGTTTTCGGCAAAACGGCGCGCCGTATCTTTTACAATTGCAAAAGCTTCTGGAAGAATTTCTTCCAGTGTTTTTTCATGTTGCGCCAAAATGTCCTTTTCAATTTTATCTATTTCGTTCCATACTTTTTCGCGTTCTTCCAATTCGAGATTTTCGATGGTTAATTTTAATTCTTCTATTTTGTTCTTTTCATCTTTTACTTTTTCTTGAACATAATCCCCCAATCGTCGCGACCGTTCACGCAATTCGTCATTCGACAAATTCTGGATTTCGGGATACGCCGCCACTATTTTCTGCACATAAGGATCGATTTCCTTTAAATCGCGTTGGGATTTGTTTCCAAATAATTTTGTTAAAATGTCATTAAAGCCCATAATTTTATTTATTTATTTTTTTGTTTGATTCATCTGTTATTTATTCACAATTTCTTGCAACGGTCCGTCGGTACAAGCGTTGGGCGAGCGGATGCGCAAAATATACGATAGAGTAGGAGCAATTTCCGTAAGTTTTATTCTTCGATAAACCTGTTCTTTTTTTATCGATTCTCCTAAAATAAATAAAGGAGTAATCACCGCATTATTTCGGTGGTATTTTTTCTTAGCCGCATCATTTTCATAAGTTACTTCCCAACCCGGTTGTAATTCAATAAAGATATCCCCGCTCAGCTTTTTGTTCATGCCTCTTCTAAAAAAAGCCGAACGTCCGGTATCGTCGATTAACCATTGTCCTGCAGTTGTTACTTCCTGAACGCCGCTGAATTGCACTACAAATTCGGCGGCGTTTCGAACCAGTTCCGTCCACTGAACCTGTTTTTCTTCCGCTAATTTTTTATTGAGATATATTTGATAATCATAGTAGCCTCTTACCCAATTGCCTTGTCCGTAAATAGCCATCAAATACAGATTCAGAAGAGCCGTACAACGATTGGGATAAAATTCGCCCGCCGGTTTGAAACCTTCGAGAAGCTGATTCGTCGAATCGTAATATCCAGTAGACGCAAGCATTACAAGTACGCGCTTAGCGCCTACTTTTCTGTCGATGCAATCGAAAAGCCGTTCCAACTCTTTGTCCAATCGGCTGTAAATATCTTGGATTTCATAGCTGTATTCTTCCGTTTCGGGGTCTGCATTGTAATTTCCTGCATAATACGTGAGCGTCAATAAACCGGGAGCAGAATAGGAAGCCATTCCTGCATTTTCAATAAGCTTGACCGCCAAATCGGTTACTTCGGTATTGACGAGAGGAGTTTGTTTGATCTTTTGATACCGGTCTTTGTCTGTCTTGTCGAAATGATGATGGAAAGGATTGGTTTGGGTACGGATAGAATAGGGAAATCCAACGTAATGACTGTAGGACTGCGTCCATGATTTTTCCGAAAAATTGCCTATGGCCTCCGTCGTATTGTAACGATCTATATACCATGGCATTTCACTATAGTAGGTGCTGGTTGCCCATTTGCCGCTGTAATCGTCTAACCAAAAAACGCCGTCTGCGTATTTTCCTCCCGAAACGATTGCTTCCTCTGCATTAGGCGCTATGGCATATATTTTACTCTTCTTCTGAGAAGCAATTTTTAACTCATCGCCTATCGTAGAAGCCAATAGCGATAAAGGAGACCGTTTATCGGGCGTATAATTACCTAAATAGTCGTCGTCCGCTACAATAGATACTTCCCGTTCTTTTTCAAAATCATATTTACGATCGCCGGTAATACCGTGATAATAAGGGTAAGTTCCGGTATAAATGCTTGCTGTAGAAGATGCTTTTCCTACATTGGGGAATCCGAATTCGACCGAATGGTAAACCAAAGCTTCATTCATTAAGCGTTTGAATCCTTTTTCTCCAAAAGTCGAATTGAAGTAGTGTAGATAATCCTCCCGCAATTGATCGACCACGATGCCCACTACCAATTGAGGCGTCTCGCTCGCTATTTGCTGGGCATGCAGATCGAACGAATGAACCAAAAAAGAACACACCAGCAAACGCGAAAGTAATAAGCGATTGACTGGTAGACTTTTTTTTCTTTTTGCCCGTTTTCTTTTTAAACCTTGTTTTATTTCTTTTTGTTTACTCATTTTTCTTTGCCTGTTATTCGCTTACCGATCAAAAGCCAATATGCCGACGATAGAAACAAACAGCAGATATAGGGAATATTGGCGGTATTCAGTACTTGCGGCGACCAAAATCTCCCAAATAACAGAGCAGACAAAAGTACTAAATTAACGATATGATACCAAGATATAAAACGATAAGATTTCTTAAAAAAATATCCAAAGAAAGCAATCAGCTGAAAAGGATGCAGCCACAACAAATTCCAATTGGGAAACATGCACGGATGAGCGGAAAATAAAACCAGAAATCCAATGATAAATCCGGCCAACGCGGCTACAAGAAAACCCGGAGCAAAAAAGCCTCTAAATCTCCGTCTTTTTCTCCATCCCCAGTAGGCTATGATGGCATAAATAACAAAAAGCAGCATCCCGACAGCCGGAGGCGAAGTCCAGAAACAATAATTTATTCGGTCAGAATCATTCGATTGAATGATAATTTTGGAGGATGCTACTACTGGGAGCTTCGTTCCATCGACCAGCTGCAAGGCCGAACGATTCAAGGTTCTCAACAGTCCCATCGGCAAAAACAGTTCATTGCGAGTCGACAGCAACGAATCGGCTCCGCTCCCGACGACTAAGTCGATGCCAAAAGCTAACCACGGATAAGGATAGGTGTAGTTATGAATCAGCTTCCTGAAAGTCGTTTTTTCTTTTTGTTCTGGATAAAGCAATCTTTTTCCGCACGCTTCTTCTATGAGATTGCGGGGACGCGTCGTGCAATTATCAAACAAGAAATTATAGCGGTATTTCAAATTTTCCTCCTTTAGATTTTGAGTAACGCTTTCGATCAAACGTTCTTTTCCCTCTTCCGGAATATTTAAAACCTGCTCTACAATGGTCGCATTTGCTTCTGAATAGGCATAACAAAATAGACTGAAATTTGTTGCGCTCAAAAAATAATCGGCATCGCCCCGCATAAAGCGATATAAAAAACCAGGCAAATGACTATCGAATGTTCCCCAATTTAACACAATATCTACCATGTGATCTGGAGAAGGGTCGTACAACCGCAAAGCCGTATGTCCATAGATCGTGTAAACATAATTCGAACGAGGTTCGACAGTCAATAGACTTATCTGCAAACTTTCCCTTCCCGCCGCCTTGGCTGTCGGAAGAATTGGCATAAGCAAAAGAAAAAATAAAAACCGTTTCACTGTTTTTTAACTTCGATATTGAATGCAAAAGTAAGTTATTTTTCTTTATCCCTTGCAAAATTACGCAGATTGTGTAATTTTGTAAGATAAAAATGAATTTCGCCCGATAGGCACAAGGGGAAGAGGCTGGTTCGATTAAAGAAGTATAATATAAAAGCCGCATCGTGGATATGACAAAACTCCTTCAGACAGGATTTGAGCGCTTTACCGTGTTTGTAATCCGCTGTGCAATGCAACCTTTAAGGATGCGGCCCGCCATGTCCGGTAATAGCTTGTCTCGGAATTTCTATAAATATGATGAGTTTCCCAATCGACAGATACGGCTTTATAATTTTTTTCTTTATAATCTCTCTTGATTTGTTAATGCAAATATAGGTATTTATATTTTGCTTACCAAAACATTTATCAAAGAATTTTATGCATTTCAAAGGATTCTTTGGCGAGAGAGTGGTCTATTTAGGGCTTAAATTACTGATTAATAATTAAAAATAACCTTTTTTTGAAATGTACCGATTTAAACGGATAGCTGTAAAAGTAGGAAGCAATGTATTGACGCGCGCTAACGGCGCTTTGGATTTGACGCGGATGTCGTCTTTAGTGGATCAAATGGCTGAACTTCAACAAAATGGTCTGGAAATCATTTTAATTTCGTCGGGTGCGGTGGCTTCCGGACGGGGTGAAATCACTGTCAAAGGAAAATTGGACGACGTTTCTTCTCGGCAACTTTATTCGGCCGTTGGGCAAGCTAAATTGATTAACCGTTATTACGATTTTTTCAGCGAACACGGCGTCGCTTGCGGACAGGTGTTGACAACCAAAGAGAGTTTGAGTACGCGGCGGCATTACTTGAATCAAAAGAATTGCGTCGGAGTGATGTTGGAAAACAAGGTGATTCCTATCATGAACGAAAACGATACGATTTCGGTAACCGAATTGATGTTTACGGACAACGATGAACTTTCGGGTTTGATTTCTGCCATGATGAATGTCGACGCCTTGATTATCCTGAGCAATGTTGACGGGATTTACGACGGCCCTCCCAGTCTTCCGTCCTCCCATGTTATTGCTGTTATCGATCGGGAGCAAGAGATGGTCGATTGCATTCAGACCTCCCAGTCGGCTTTTGGGAGAGGCGGAATGTTGACTAAATACCGGATTGCCCAAAAAGTAGCCAGTGAAGGAATTGAAGTGATTATAGCCAATGGCCGGACTGAAAATATCCTTCTGAAAATACTCGAAACCGACGGTCAAGTTGCATGCACGCGATTTCTTCCTTCACCCAAAGCTTCGTCTGGCGTCAAAAAATGGATTGCCCATTCCGGCAGTTTTGCCAAAGGGGAAATTCACATCAACGAAAATGCCGCTAAAGCGCTGTTGGGAGAAAAAGCCACTTCGCTCTTGCCTATTGGCATTGTGGCTGTTGATGGACATTTCGAAAAAGACGACATCGTCAAAGTGATCGACAACAAAAAGAACGAGATTGGTATCGGAAAAGTCAGCTACGACAGCGCTAAAGTGGCGGAATTAATGGGCAAAAAGGGAAACAAGCCGGTGATTCACTACGACTATCTGTCGCTAATTTGAAAAATAGAGTAATTTTTTTCTTGTTTCCTATCTCAATATCATCCATAGTTAAGGTGAAAACCGACGCCTCTCGGGGTAACCCATCATACGTCTGTAGGTACGGAGAATACATTGGGTACCCATAGCGCGTCAGATTGTTGAGAAATTCGTTTTCCACCGTATGCTTTATCTTCCGGTTTCTTCAGTCTCATAACAAAAAAGAACTCAAAATAATACGAAATAATCATAATTTATTTCTATATTTGCGCCGAATTTAGGGGGCGTGTAACTTTTGCTGAAAATAGGCGCATTAGAATGAAAAAAAAACACAAATTTTCAACTACATTTTTTAATTCGAGAGTGACCACCACGGTGAGCATCACCTTGGTACTCTTTTTATTAGGAATGATTATCTTCTTGTCTTTCTTGGGAATGAACTTGTCGACTTATGTGAAAGAGACCCTTTCTTTCGATGTTGTTCTCCAAGATAACATTAGCGAATACCAAATAAAGAACTTGCAAAAGCAATTGGATCTGACGCCTTTCGCCAAATCGACCACTTATATCTCTAAGAAAGAAGCGGCTGCGAAGCTTGTAGAAGAAATTGGACAGAATCCGGAAGAATTTTTGGGTTTTAACCCTCTGCCTGCGATCATTGTGGTGCATCTGAAATCCGAATACGCCAACTTGGATAGCTTGTCGAGGGTGGAAAATCAGTTGCAACGTTTTTCAAATACGATCAAAGCAACAGAATACCGCAAAGATCTCCTGCAAAGCGTCAATGAAAATATTGCAAGAGTGGGTTTCTTCCTTTTTATTGTAGCAGTCATTTTGTTATTTATTTCTTTTGCTTTGATCAATAATACCATTCGGTTGATGGTCTATTCCAAGCGGTTCAATATCCGTACCATGCAATTGGTCGGAGCAAAAAAAGGATTTATCCGCAAGCCGTTTATTCTTTCCAATATGCTGTCGGGCATGATTGCCGCGGTGATTGCCTGTGGATTCCTATATTGGCTTATTTATTATGTGTCCGGTCATGTTCCCAATTTGCGGGACATGGTAGATATAAAACTCTTAGCGACCGTGGGAGGAAGCATGCTGATATTGGGCGTTCTCATATCGTGGATTGCTACTCATTGGGCTGTCAATAAATACATACACGCCGATACGGACGATCTTTACATCATGTAATCAATTAATAATAAATAATAATAATAATAATGGATAAAAAACAATTTGCTTTCGGTCGAGAAAATTTTATTTTGTTGGCTATATCGCTGATTATTATAATTGTCGGCTTTTTGCTGGTATCCGGAGGAAAAACGACAGAAGAAACGGGATTCGATCCCAGTATATTCAACACAAGACGATTGCTGATCGCTCCCATTGTGTTGGTAATCGGGTTTGGTTCGGTTATTTACGCTATTCTAAAAAAACCAAAAGACCAATAAAACATGAGCTGGTTAGAAACGATCATTATTGCCATTGTAGAAGGATTGACTGAATTTCTTCCGGTCTCTTCTACAGGCCACATGATTATTGCAGAATATTTTTTGGGAGTTGAACCTTCCGAATTTGTGAAGGCATTTACTGTAAATATACAATTTGGAGCTATTTTATCCGTTTTAGTATTGTACTTTAAACGGTTTTTCCAAAGTTGGGATTTCTATTGGAAACTACTTGTCGCCTTTATACCGGCAGCCGTATTTGGATTTCTATTCAGCAAAAAAATAGATGCGCTACTCGAAAGCGTAGAGGTAGTCGCTTGTATGTTGATTGTAGGAGGTATTTTTATGTTATTTGTGGATAAGCTGTTTGCTAAAACGTCCGATGATCAAACGGTCAGCTATAAAAAAGCGTTTATTATCGGTTTGTTCCAATGCGTTGCCATGATTCCGGGCGTTTCCCGTTCCATGGCTACTATTGTGGGCGGCATGTCGCAAAAACTTACGCGGAAAAACGCAGCCGAATTTTCCTTTTTTCTGGCTGTGCCTACTATGTTTGCGGCTTCGGCTTATAAAATGCTGGAATTATTTCTTAAGCCTCAAAGCGAATTCGTTTGGGCCGATCATCTATCCACCTTGATTGTCGGAAACGTGATCGCTTTTGTGGTTGCCTTATTGGCTATTCGATTTTTTATCGGTTTTGTAAGCAAATATGGATTTCGGGCGTTCGGCTATTACCGGATTGTCGTAGGAATTGTATTGCTGATATTGTTTATGTTTGGTTACGCAAATATTTAAATGGAAGAAGGGAAATGGGGAAGCGAGGGTGAAATCCTGTATTTGAATAAACCGCTTCATTGGACTTCTTTCGATTTGGTTAACAAAGTAAGGCATAAAGTCTCTCGTTTTTTGAACGTAAAAAAAATTAAAGTGGGTCATGCAGGAACGTTAGACCCGCTTGCGACGGGGGTAATGATCGTATGCATTGGCAAAGCGACTAAAAGAATAGAAGAATTTCAGCAGCAAACCAAAGAATATGTCGCAACGCTTCGATTGGGCGCAACAACGCCTTCTTTCGATTTGGAAACAGAGATCGATTGCACCTACGAAACGAAACACATCACGAAAGCAGGGGTGGAAGAAACGCTTCTTGCTTTCATGGGTCGAATAGAACAAATTCCTCCGGCTTTTTCCGCGTGCAAAATCCGTGGCGATAGGGCTTACGAGCTGGCGCGGAAAGGATTGGAAGTAAAGTTAGAACCCAAAATATTAATTATTGATGTAATAGAATTATTATCGTTCAACCCGCCAGAATTGACTATCCGAGTTGTTTGCAGCAAAGGAACTTATATTCGCGCTTTAGCCCGCGATATCGGCGCGGCGCTGCATTCCGGCGCTCATTTAATCCGGTTGGAACGAACGAGAGTAGGTACTATTGCGTTGAATGATTGTATGGATGTTGAATCATTAGACTACTTTTTAAAAACAATTAACATATAGACACATGAAACTCTCGAGATTTAAATTTACGCTTCCTTCTGAATCCATTGCTTTGTATCCTGCTAAAAACAGAGATGAATCGAGATTAATGGTGGTTCATCGCCAAACAGGAGAAATAGAACACAAAATATTCAAAGATATTCTTCACTATTTCGGCGATGGGGATGTCCTCATTTTCAACGATACGCTGGTTTTTCCGGCGCGTCTATACGGAAACAAAGAAAAGACGGGAGCGAAAATTGAAGTGTTCTTATTGCGTGAATTAAACAAGGAACTCCGTTTGTGGGATGTTTTGGTCGATCCCGCGCGAAAAATCAGAATTGGCAACAAATTGTATTTTGGGGAAGACGATTCGATGGTAGCGGAAGTGATCGACAATACGACCTCGAGAGGACGAACTTTGCGTTTTCTGTACGACGGTTCGCACGACGAATTCAAATTGTCTTTGTTTTCGCTGGGCGAAATGCCGATTCCAAGTTATATCCAACGGAAAGTGGTTCCGGAAGATACGGAGCGCTATCAAACAATCTTTGCCAAAAACGAAGGAGCTGTCATTGCGCCGGCCGCCGGTTTGCATTTCAGTCGCGAATTGATGAAACGCCTTGAAATCAAAGGATGTCAATTTGCTTTTATTACGATTCATTCGGGATTGGGAAATTTCCGCGACATCGACGTGGAAGATTTGACTAAACATAAAATGGATTCCGAACAGGTTATCATCCCATTAGAAGCCACAAAAATCGTCAATAAAGCCAAAGACGAAAACCGGCAGATTTGTTCGGTCGGCTCGTCTGTCCTTCGCGCCTTAGAAACGACCGTAACGACCGGAGGACACTTGAAAGAATTCGAAGGATGGACTAATAAATTTATTTTTCCTCCTTACGATTTTTCTGTGGCTACGAGTTTGATTACGAATTTCCACATGCCTCTCTCTACGATGTTGATGCAAACGACCGCTTTCGGCGGTTTCGAATTGATCATGGACGCTTACAAGGAAGCTATTGCCGAAGATTACCGCTTTGGAGCGTATGGCGACGCCATGCTTATTATTTAACAGGCAGAAAAGATGGAGGCGCATACGGTATATTTGTCTTTGGGTTCCAATCTGGGAGACAAAAATCTGAATTTATTGCGAGCAATCGGGTTGATAGCCGAGAGGATAGGAATTTTCTCGGCTATTTCTTCGGTTTACGAAACAGCGCCTTGGGGATTCGAATCGCCCCATTCGTTTTTAAATTTAGTTGTTCGAGTAGAAACCGCTTATCTTCCCTTGGATTTACTGGAAATCACCCAGCAAATCGAAAAGGACATAGGACGAACAGAAAAAACCGTTTCCGGCTATCAGGATCGGGTCATCGATATTGATATTATTTTCTATGATGATTGGGTTTACCAGTCCGAACAATTGACGCTTCCCCATCCTCGCTATAAGGAACGACCGTTCGTTTTGGAACCCTTGAAAGAGATTATTTCGAATGAAACGGCGCAAAGATAACGATAAAGAAAATAGCGCAAATCCATAGAATCGAAATGAATAGCCGTCTTTACCTGTTCCGTAGAATAACGATAAACGCATAAGCGCGATGCACTTTTAAATGGGAAGAATTCCGTACAAAATTTCTTTTTTTTCGTAAATCTTGCTAACTTTGCGAATCGAAAGGAAGTTTTATGGCAAATAAAAAGACAAAAAAACGATCTTCTCAAAAATTATCTCCTGAAAAATATATTCGGGTAAAAGCCCAGTCGTTTCCAAGAGAGGAATGCTTTGAAGCGCACAATAGGATTGAGGGAGTGCTTGCATACGCAGAAGATTGAGGGCGAGAACCTCATCCCGATGGTGAGGCTGCTTAATACTTATGGGAAGAAGAAAGAGAGAAGATCCCTATGTTGAATATTTATGAATGATATAAAGAATTTAATAAATGTTGGAATATCACGGATAATGAAATGAAATAGAAGTGATTTGATTTTGAAAAAAATGTTGTATTTTTAAACACTAAAATTTATGGGAGAAAAAAGTATCAAAGGAACTCGAACAGAACAAAATTTATTGAAAGCTTTTGCGGGTGAAAGTCAGGCAAGAACGCGCTATACCTTTTTTGCGAGCATAGCTAAAAAAGCAGGTTATGATCAAATAGCCTCTATTTTTCTCGAAACGGCAGAACAGGAAAAAGAGCATGCAGAACGGTTTTTCAAATTTTTGGAAGGTGGAATGGTCGAAATAACGGCAAGTTATCCAGCAGGAAAAATTGGCGATACCGCGCAAAATTTAGCGGCGGCCGCTGAAGGAGAAAATGAAGAATGGCGCATTCTGTATCCTGAATATGCTAAAGTAGCGCTGGAAGAAGATTTTGTCCAAGTGGCTATTGCCTTTGAAATGATAACGAAAGTAGAGGAACAGCACGAAATCCGCTACCGAAAACTATTGGCCAACGTAGAAAAAGAAATGGTATTCAAACGGTCGGAGACAGTAAAATGGCAATGTCGTAATTGCGGATATGTGCATGAAGGAACGAGCGCTCCCAAAGAGTGCCCTGCTTGCTTGCATGCGCAAGCTTACTTCGAAATCATGAAGGATAATTATTAAAAAGAAAGTTGTTCACAAAAGTTTTTTAGCCGTCTTTGCTTCGAGGTCTTCTCCTCGCGCAAGGACGGCGTCGTAACTTTTAGGGCGGAGCGAAACCAATTAGCAGCATTTAAAATTGGAATTTTGATCTACCTCCTTCTTAATTCATAATCGTTTCTTACCCTGCATTATTATATTGTTTTTTTATTGGACACATTACTTAGCATCTAATATTGTGAAAATTGTTATATGTTGACTATCAAATTTATATATCGAGAGTGAGTAATGATTTATAATTGTTAAACACGCATTAATCCTATCGTAAATTATTATTTTATAGCACCTTAGATAAGCATGCTTTTTATATCGCCATCGAAATTATGTACCCTGCATTTTCAGTCTTCGCCGAGTTAAGGGATTTTACGGCCATTTTGTATTTTCATCAAATATGCAATCCATCAATACAGCTCTATCCTTGCTAAAATCTCTACAATATTGTAAATTAGCTCCCCTTAAATTAGCTCCCCTTAAATCAGCTCCACTTAAATTAGCTCCCCTTAAATTAGCTCCACTTAAATCAGCTTCCCTTAAATCAGCGTTCCTTAAATCAGCGTTCCTTGAATCAGCGTTCCTTAAATCAGCTCCCCTTAAATAATGAGCTCCCCTTAAATCAGCTTTCCTTAAATTAGCTTCTTCTAAATAAGCTTTTGTAAGATTTACTTCACATAAGTCTTTCGCACGTAGAATTGCTTTATTTAGATTCAAATGATTACAAAATTGCAAAATAAAAATTTTCTGATATGTTCTTTGCCCCGCCAATCGGCCTATAAATTCGCTAAAGGAATAAGGTTGGGGCCATTGAATATCCGAAATCCTCCCAGTAATATCGGCTATTAAGCCATGCAGGATCAACAGCGCCTTTTCGGCCTTAATGGCTTGTTCGTTCTCTTCTTTTAATGTTAATGTCTGCGACCGTAAAGGTAGCTGTTCCATGGGCATACCTTTATCCAATACATGCTCCCATAGCTTTACAACGGCGTCCTGCCAAGCATTTAAAATATTTGTTTCTCTAAGCTTCAATTCATTCCAGATGTATTTGACCAAATCTTCATCCGGAACCTGCAATCCGAATACCTTGAGCCACTCAACTAAACAGCCATAGATGTCCCATCCTTCTTTATGCGCTCTATCCTTTTCATTTATGGATAATTGTTCATGAATAGTATCCAAAACATCAATAATCTTTAATGCCGCCAAATATTCGCTAAAACTCTTATGCGTAAATTCAAAGGTTTCTACTCCTTCAATCAATTTACCCGCATGGCGAAAATAGAAAGTAGATAATAAAGAAACAACCCCTTTTTCAACCGTCGGAACAAAAGCTTCGAATAATTTTTTATTGCTAATATATTTATTAATCTCAGCCACCGTAGCAGTTCTCCCATTTCCATGCCAAGTGCATAACGCGATTTCTTTCAATACCAAAACAAAATCGTCCCACTCCAAATTGAAGGCTATTTTTCGGAAAGAATATTCTCTATCATAAACTCCTTTCAAAAGAAGCGAATAGATTGTATTCAAATTTTCAAAGTCGACTTGTAGATTCTCTTTTGCCCTATATTCCAATGCTAATGCAATTAAGTAGTTGAGTAATGGCTGCGCTGTAACCTCTTCTATTTCTTTTTCTTTTTCTTTCTTGTTTTGTAATTCCGCAGGAAAACCAAGATATGGTTTATTCTTCAATTCTCCGTATTTTATCCACCATCTCTGCCGCTGGTCTGTATCATATAACTGCTGGTTATCAATAAACTTTTCTTTATCTTCTTGAATCAAATAAGGCAACAATCGTAGAACTTCGCATGGATGTTCAAATTCCCTTTTGTTGTCTTGTACAATCACATCCCGTCCGACAATAATCACTTGTATCCGAAGTTCATTTTTATTTGATAGGGTATTAACAACGTCCTTCACAAAACCGCTGGCAACATCCTCAAGCGCTTTTCCTTGCATGAAGAGTTCATCCAAACCATCGAACAGAATAACGATCTTGTCTCTTTCCTCATCGCTTATCAAATCATAAGAAAAGGACTAAGTAGAGGTATGGAAGTACTGATTCACGGCTGCAATAAAATCAATATTCACATCGTATTCGTACAACGGAATATATAAGACCTTTTGTTTTCTATCGGCTAACTTTGCAGCGAACATTTTCAGGAAAGAGGATTTACCGGAACCCGGACCTCCATGAATGATGCGGATACAATCGTCCCCCTTGCTCCTTTCGATCCAATCCGAAATGTAACTTTCGAGGTCTATAATGAATTCTTTCTCATTTTGTGTCTCGTTCCTGTTTTTTCCCCAGACATTCTCCCTCGTACTTTTCGATTGCTTATAACAAGCTCGGAGGGGAATATAGATCTGTTCGAGGCAAAAATATTCGTTAAACACACAGGCGGCTGTTTGTTTTTTCAGCGTGATGTAATATCGTTCCCATTCAGCCTCTCTTTTTACAGCCGTATCAAAAGGAGATTGGATCGTTTTTTCTAATGGCTTATAATAATCAACATTATTAACCCACTCCTCTCGCAATGCCAGAACAAAGAAGGTTTTGAAGCGAATAAGAATGTTTGTAATTTCGTCTTCTTCCAAACCAAAGCATCCTAAGTAATCCTTCAATATGGGTTGTATATCTTTTAAAAAAGAAATCTTGTCCGGATGCTGAAAGAAGTCGGGTGGCAGGCAATAGT
Source organism: Candidatus Azobacteroides sp. (assembly GCA_009783445.1). Lineage (GTDB taxonomy): Bacteria > Bacteroidota > Bacteroidia > Bacteroidales > Azobacteroidaceae > Azobacteroides. The sequence continues at coordinate 14,857 of WRFY01000094.1, forward strand.
CGTTCCTTTCCAACGCTGCATTTAATTGCTTGTCAAGCTCTTTTGTATCAATGTCTTTTTCTTCATACCTGTATCTTGTTTCGAACAAAAGCGTCATCATGGCTTTCACCAAAGCTCGGTCGATTAGCCGCCATCCGCGTTTTCCTGGAGTATCTTTAAATTCGAAAGAATCGAATACGGCGTCTATGATATTGTTGGGTAGTGTGGAATAATTTTCTAATGAAGCGTTAGTGACTGTCTTAGCAATCCCTTTCAAAATAGCCAGCTCTTTGACTTTTACCTTTGCCGCGGAATGATCCAACCGGACCCCTCCTGAATTTATTTCAGCGTTTTCCATGACTATCAGTCCTATTTAATTTGCATGAATCTCCTTTTAGGTGATATAATCCAGATAATTGTCCCTGTTTACAACTTTGTATTCGACATGCGGATAGATTTCGTTGAATGATTTGGGCATAATCGACGATTTATTACCCCAGTTGAATTGCAAAGCAAATAAAGGATTGGAAGATTCTTCCACCAAATCTACCTCCTGTTTGTCATAGGTTCTCCAGAAATAAAATTCCTTTCCTAAGCATTCGTTGTAATTGGCTTTCAAGCGTTCGCTGATCAGGTAATTTTTCCACAGGATGTCGACATCTTTCCGGATGACCAGCGGGTCGAAATTTCCCACGAGGGCGTTTCGTATTCCATTGTCGTAGAAATACCATTTGCCTACTTTGGTTACTTCTTTCCGGTGATTGTTGGAATAAGCTCCCAAACGGTGAATAATGAATAACTTGGATAAAAGTTCCAAATATTTCTCGACTGTATTCTTGCTTTTCTTTAATTGCCGTCCCAATTCGTCCAGCGAAATGTCGGTTCCTATTTGCGCGGCGATTAATCGAAGCAATTCCATCATATAGTTTGCATTCTTGATGCTTTCGACGGTCAAAAGATCTTTGAAAAGAAAGGCGCCGGTAATGTCGCGCAGATAATCTATTTTCCGTACAGGATCGTCGATGTAAACCACTTCCGGATAAGAACCGTAGATGAGGCGCGCTTCCAAATGTTGATTGGTTTGTTGCAGCGTTTCGATCTGAGACAATTCTTTTTGAGAAAAAGGCGAAACATAAAACTGAGCGCTTTTTTCTACTAAAGCTTCTCCCCGTTGATTGACCAGATCAAAAGAAGAAGATCCGGACAAAATGATTCGGATATTTTTTACTTCGTCGAGTATCCATTTAATTTTTGAACCGATATTGGGTATGTGTTGAGCTTCGTCGATCGCCAGCAAATCGACGCCCACCAAAAAACTGAGGTAATTGTTCGTTCGGTGATTCTCAAAAATTGATAACGTATCGTAATCTTCGCCATTCAATAATAGAGTTTGTCCGCGAAAATTATTTACTACTTGCCGCAACAATACCGTTTTTCCGCTTCGTCGCGCGCCAAAAATCAATAGGACCTTGTTAGGTTCAATCTTCTTTGATATTCTGTCTTGAAGAATTCGTTTAATGTGTTCCATACATTGACTTAATTTGCCGCAAAGATATAAAAAATCGCATAATTATTTGATTTTTCGCTGTAATATTTACAAAAAGGATAATTTCGGGAAAAAATGTTTCGTGCGAATAAACATATGTAACAGATCGCTTCAACTTAAGACATAATTCATACTGCATGATGAAAAAATCGACAAAAAAGTTTGCTTGTCGAATTTTTTTTCATTCCTTGGAACGTAAATAACGCAGATCACTGTAGATTATTATATTATTTTATCTGCCGTGATCTGCGTTATCCTATGTTTTTGTTACAATTAACAGTCGAATTTATTCAGGAACGAATAAATATCTTCTGAAAAATCTTCTCCCTTATCGTTGAAAACGCCGATGAGGTATCGTCCTTTCCAGAGAAGAGGAATATTGCCGTTGTAACGATCTTGGATCAAGAAGCGTTCTCCAGAAAAGTCTGCTTCCTGTTTCGTAAAATTGAGATAATCCTGAAGGATTTGCTTAGCTCCTTCCGGAGTTTGTCCATCAATAACAAAGGCTTGCACCGTTTTTCCGTCCAGATTGTATGCGGCGGTATAGGCCGGTTTCAGGAACTGGTGGCCAATGTAATTTTGCGTGATATACGATTCGCTATGCGGAACTAAATTTTCCGTAGGAAAAGAACGGAAAAGAGCCGGATAATTGGCTTGCGGATCTATCTTTTCGGCTAACCCGCGGGCTATTTCCTGCATGATTAGACGAATGGTATCCCCTTCGATACTTGCATTTATTTTTACGTAGATATTGCCGGCAAAAAAATACAAACCGGAATCGTCGCCTTGCGCTTCTCCGCCAATGCCGTCATAAAAATTCATATCCGCCGAACGTTCAGAAGCATACATTCCAAAAGCGTCTTCCGGCGTGGCATGACGGTAGGCTTGGATGGTAATATAATCGTCGCCCCGATCATATTCCATGCTGGTCATTTCCTGAAAATTGTTTTCGAGAAAGAGCGGCGCCGCTCCATCGATTCGTTCATACAGATTGTCGCGATTGAAAATTTCAATATCGGACGAGATGCTCCATCCTTCGACCGCAGGCAAAGCGGCCTGCAATTCCTGGGGCGTCTGAGCAATAACCTGTTCCGCCATACAGAACAGACTTGCAAGAAGTAAATAATTCAAGTGTTTCATTTTTAGGATAAAAAATAAGAGGGAACATTTATGATTGGAGTAATGGCGGCTATTTTTTCGGCCACTTTAAATTTTGACGGGCATTGAACGGAGCAGGAAGTACATCCGGAACATTCGTTTCCGGTCAAATTCAATTCCATTAAAGTATCTTTCGACAAAGAAGCTTGTTTGTAACCGTAACTGTACATGTAAGCGCGCATGATAGCCGGTATGGGAAGGTGTTTTTTGCAATCGTTTACGCATTTTTCACAATTCTGGCAATACAATAATTCCTTGTTTTTCAAGTTGCTTAAATACTGAATATCGGAAGCTTTCAGTTTAGGAGAATAAGCGGCTTCCAAACAATTGTCCAGCAAATCGAAACGGGTAAATCCGGGAATGGCTGTGGTGATGTTCGGATTTTGCCAGACCCAGCGCAAGCAGGCCGCGCCATCCACGTTTTTCTGACCATCGGGATCTTCTGTTCCGCCGGCCATGGTTTTCATGGCTACAAAACCCATTCCGGCGTCTACGCCCCGTTGGAGAGCAGCGTTTAATTCCGGGAGAGCAGTCAATGCGAAATTATAGCTGAGCAAACATACTTCGTAAATGCCCGTTGCTATTGCATCATCAATTAGCTCCGGTTTGTTGGCATGCGAAGAAAATCCGATGTGCCTGATTTTACCGTCTTCCTTGAATTTTTTCAGCATCCCGATCAAACGCGGATCATGCAAAGAATCCGTATCATCGATAGCGTGCGTATAGAAAATGTCGACATAATCTACTTGCAAGCGGCGGAGGCTTATATTCAGCAATTCTTCGTATTCCGCTTCGAAGTTTTCGGATTTCAGATTGGCTTTGCCTTTGGTAGCGATTATAAAGGAGTTTCTATCCTTATCCTTGAAAAAATCGCCCAACATTTCTTCATTTTTTCCATTTTGATAACCATGCGCAGTATCGAAAAGGAACAAGCCCGAATTGTAGGCTGCTCGAACTACTGCCGGATTATCGGCTCTCATGACTCCCATACTTAAAATGGGGATTTTCAAACCTGTTTTACCCAACATACGGGTAGGGATTACTACTTTTTTCTTTTTTTTGCCTTGTACGGAAGCGGCTGTTATTTGTGGAGCCACGATTGTGCCGGCGCCGGCAAGGACAGAAAGACCTAAAAATTTTCTACGATTCATTGTTCATTTCTGTTTAGTTAATAAATTTATTTTTGCTCTTCGTTTCTAAACAAAATAATTTCGCCGATGCAAAGATCGTTGTTTTTTGTGCCGAGGTAAATGTCGTCGATTACGAGTTCTATTTTTGTCACTTTAAACAAATCCAAAGGGTAGGCCAATAAGACAGAAGAAACGTCTGGATGCAATTTCAGATTTTCGAAGTCGAGAGGTAGATACGAGTCGTCGGGTGATGAATCGAAAAAAAGATGCAAATTACGTTCTTCCTTATTTGTTTTGTTTTTCCGATCCATGAGGCCTTCCGCATCTATTTCGATCGATTTAGCCCGACTGTTTTCCCGATACGTTTTTTCATTTTTATGATAACCGTTTACCAATACCAAATCGCTTACGGCCGTTGGTTGCTTAAATTGAATGATGATTTTTTCGTTGACCCCTCCATTAATCGGCGGTATCCACACAGTCGACAAGTCCATATCGGCGAGATTAGACGCAGGATATTTCATTTGTTCGCTGGAGACCGTAATTGTATATTCTTCATTGGGTATTCTTTTGTTCAACCAGTCGGACAAAGGAATATTGTTCATCAATTGATAATTCAAGGACAATACCGCGGCGTTTTTAAATGCAAAATTTTGCGCGGCGTAAGAATATAAGTTTCCCCTTCGCGAAAAAGGCAGGCCTTCGAGGGTTATGTCGGAAGAATTTTCGAAAGAGTCAGGAACAAGCGCCAGTTCGGAAGCATCGATTTGAACAGAAAAATCCCAAGCGGAGCTATCGCCCCAATATTCGGCAGAAGAAAAATCGTACTTCACTTCGCACGCATGGCCTTTGCGTTCGGAAAAGGAAGAATAAGCGCTTTTGGATGGCAGATTCCGAAGCGCATAGTGGACTTCTACGTTGATCGCTTGATAGGCTTTGATATCGAAGCGAATATAGAACCACTGACGGCCCAGTACCGGAGCTTTACTCTCTCTCAAAGCCTCTTCGTACTCTTCCTGAGCGGTTTTCAAAATAGCTTGCCGGTCTTTTTCGCTGTATTGCCGTAATATTTCATCATTAGGAAAAAAATCCTTTTTATCGACCGATTCCCGTTTTCCCGTAGTAAGTTCCTCGTCCGATGTTTTGAAAGGGACTTCCTCTCCATTGACATAAAAGGAAATCCCCTTTATGTAATTTTTAGACCAAGCGGAAGTATCGGAACTCTGCGCATTGTCGAAATCTGATCCTGTATTCCCATAATCTGCTTTTCCGCTCGGATAATTGACAGGAACGGCATAATCAATATCTATGTAATCCCGATTGGAATTGTTCCACAATACATATTTGACAGTGAATTCGTTGTAGCAGCCTAAACGAATATAGAGCTTTTCGCTCGCCACCTGTATAAGGGTTGCTTTGCGCGGCGAAGGATTGCCCGCGCCCAACGAGGCGGATATTGGATTCACTGAATCGCCGTATGCCTGAATGACAGGCAGTAAACAGAATACCAAGAAACAAAGGATGAATTTTTTCATTTTTCTAAGGACTAATCCGTTATTCCAAGATGGTCGTCCAACCATACGGATCTTCTTCTTCTCCGTACTGAATGGCTCTCAGTTTGTTATATAATTTAACACAGATAGGGCCTGGTTTTCCGTCGTGCGAAAAGATGTACGATTTATTTTCATCCAAGTCGTCGATCCGTAGAATAGGGCTGATGACAGCCGCCGTTCCGCAGGCTCCAGCTTCTTCGAGCGTTTCCAATTCTTCTACGGCAATGGGACGGCATTCGACTTTCATTCCCATATCTTCCGCCAAGACCATTAAGCTTTTATTGGTAATGGATGGCAAAATGGAAGAAGATTGCGGAGTGAGGTAGGTATTATTTTTAATTCCGAAGAAATTGGCCGGGCCGCATTCATCAATGTATTTTTTTTCTTTGGAATCGAGATACAAAACAGCCGAATATCCTTTTTCGTGGGCAATTTCTCCGGCAACCAGGCTGGCGGCGTAATTTCCTCCGACTTTGATCGTGCCGGTTCCATGCGGAGCCGCTCGGTCGTATCCTCGAAGAATGGCGTAGGGAGTGGGCCTGAATCCCAATTTGAAGTACGGACCTACCGGAGTGGCAAATACAATGAAAAGATATTCGCTGGCTGGATTTACGCCGACTTGCGCTGAAGTTCCGATTAATAAAGGGCGAATATACAGTGAAGCGCCGCTTTCGTAAGGCGGAATGAAGCGTTTGTTTCGTTCGACAACTTCCACTACTGCTTTTTCGAATAACTCAATGGGAAGTTCAGCCATCAAGATTCCTCTCGAAGAGGATTGCATGCGCAAAGCATTTTCGCGCATTCGGAAAATCCGGATTTTTCCGTCTTTTCCCCTGAATGCCTTCAAGCCTTCGAACGCTTCCTGTCCGTAATGCAGGCAGGTAGCTGCTATATGCAAGCTTATTTGCTCTGAATCGGAAACTTCCAAGTCGCCCCATTTTCCTTCACGATAATACATCCGGACATTGTAGTCGGTTTTTATATAACCAAATGTCAACTTCGACCAATTGATATTTTCCATGCGAATATGATTTTTTGTTTTTTTAAGTTTGAACAAAGATAGATATTTTTTTTCGGAATATAATGATTCATCTCCTTTTATGAAATTTGAAGGTTCTCTTTATTGATTCCGTATTTTTCTTCCCTGTGTTTGTTTCCAATCGGTTCGACATGAACAACGATATCATATACATTGTCGATTGATTTTTTAATACTGTCTTCTACTTTTTGGGCGATCTGATGCGCTTCGGTAAGGGTAATATGGCCGTTGCTTTCAATGTCTAATACAATATTGTACATATTGCCGATTTGGCTGGAACGAATGCGGTGGGGATTATAGGCTCCGGGTACTTTTTCTACGGCCTTAATAATCTTGTTATAAATAGAAACGTCTGAAACTCCATCCATCAATACAAGATTGGCGTCCTTGAATATTCCGATAGAGGAATAAATAATGTATAGACTGATAAGCAGAGCGATGATGGGATCCAGTATCGGCATTTTCAAAACAAAAGTGAAGGCAAGTCCCAATAGCACGCCCACCGAAATAATCACATCGTTCCGCATATTGATCGCATTGGCTCTCAGTAAGGACGATTCAATTTTTTTCCCTTGCCGGAATTGGTAAAGAGCGAGCAGCAGCTTTCCAAAAATGGAAACGATCGTGACAACAATGGCGAGAGACGAAGGCAACTCGGCGCTTTCGGGGCGAATAACATGCCGTACGGATGTGACCAGCATCTGGCATCCCATAAAGAAAATGGCAAAGGAAAGAACTGTTGAAGCGATGTTTTCCGCTTTTTCCCGTCCGTAGGCAAACTTGGAGTTGGGCGGACGGGAAATAATCGGAGCGACGACCAAAATCACGAAGGAAGTAATCACATCGGAAGCAGAGTCCAGACCATCGCTTAATACGGCTAAACTTCCTGCAAAAAATCCGATGGCTATTTTTGCTAACGATAAAAAGGCATTTCCCAGTATACTAATCCAGGAAGTGCGCAACATGACTTTCTCTTTGCGTTCCATTCGTGAAAAAATTTGAAAAACAAAAATACTAAATTTTGGGCGACTTCCTCTATTTTCATCAAATATTTATTTTGCTACGGTTTCATTCCCAAAGCTTGGATGTATCCTTCGTTTTTCTGGCTATTGGCGAATTTCATATTTTCCAGCAATTCAGTCATAGCTTCTTGCACCAACTCCCTGTTCGGACGCGCTTTGTATATTTTGTCGAAACTGCTTCGGTCTTGTTTGGTATATTCTACAATCAAATCCCAATTTTCGGGTTTTGGAATAATCATCATGCAAGCCTTGGGAACCATTTTTTTGTAGGGCCAGTAATGCCACCCTATGTTATTCGATTCCATCAGGCGAGTCCAGGCAGCTATCCATTCGTTGGTATTTTCACCCGTTTCGCCCATATAAATCGGCAATTGCATTTTTTCTCTGAAATCAATAAAATCTTGAATATTAGTTTGTAAAGTGTCTGACCAATAGCGGTGACAAGTGTACATCATTTGCTTGTCGAACTTTCCGTCGGCGAACATCTCGAAATTGCCGTTCCATTGCGCGCCTCCCAGCATGACGATATGATTTTTATCCACTTCCCGAATCGCATGAATGCATCGTTTGTAAAAAGGCTCCAAATAAGCGTTGAGCGATTTAAAATCGGGCGCAATCGGTTCGTTCAGCAAATCGTATCCAAGAACAATCGTATCGTTGGCGTACCGTTGAGCAATCCGTTTCCAGATATCGCAGCAAAGTTGTTGACTCTCTTCATTTTCAAATAAATACGGATAACCGTAACTATCGTCAATATTGGCTCCCGTTTGTCCGCTCGGCGCATCGTGCATGTCCAGCACGACATACAAACCTTCTTCCCGACACCAATCCAACAGGCGGTCAAAAATTTCAAATCCGTCTTGTCCGGAAGATAATCCCATGTAATCTTCATCTGTAAATAGCTTATAATGAAACGGTAGTCGAATAGAATTCATTCCCGTTTGCTTAATGTAAGCAATATCCTCTTTTGTAATGTAACGGTTTTTAAATTCTTTCCAGAAATTCCGGGTAAAATCGGGACCCGCCATTTCGCAAAAAGCATCGTTAATCAGACGGTAAGAGTTGGTATTTGTGAAAAAGAACATATAGCCTTCCGGATTCAGCCAATTGCCCAGATTGATTCCCCGCATCCGGAATTTCTCGCCGTCGGGAGTTCTCAAATCTTGACCCTCGATATGGATAAATCGGTCTGAATGAGAAGTTTTTGCAAGATTGCACGCAGATAATACCCCTGCAAAAAAAATAAGTGCAAGAACATTTTTTGTTTTCATGATCTGTAATTTTTATAGGCTAAAGTTATGCTCATAGAACCTCAAATAGTTTGGTTAATCTCTTTTGCAAATGTAATGAATATTTGGCAATTATTGGTTTTTTTGTCTAAAAAATCAATAATTTTGAGTCTTGCGATTTGGAAGTTAAAAGACAACGGCGCTTCTTCGGCTAACCGAAGAAGCGCCGTTGTCTTTTTTTAGTTTCCACAACTTTTGCACATGAACCTATAATTCTACTTTCTCTTTATTTATTTGGGAATTTTATCACTACCTCTTTCATTTTTTCATTTTAATGTTTTACCATTAACTTTTTCTGTTGGGTTGTTACCCCATCGGAAACGATTATGTTGTAAATACCGTTTGGGAAAGAAGAAACCGACACGTCAAATACCTTTCCCAGCTTTTCTCCCGTATAAACCACAGAACCATATACATCGACTATCCTCACAGTATAGACTGGTTCTGTTGTTCTTATTGTGGTGGATGGCAACGACAAGGCGCTTGTTAAATCACCCTTGGTATCGTTCGTCATATCGATGGTTACTTGCGCGGAGGCAGGATTGGGGTAAACAGAAACAAATGTACTGGAACTCCCCCCTACGGAAACATCCAACGAATCGCTTTCCGATTCGTTGGGTAACTGTAAAGAAAGCTGGATAGGAAGCTGGCAATTGGTACAGGTAATGCCCGTAACGGTTATATTTTTACTCAACGAATAACTGCCACAAGTATTGTTTGTAGTAGCCTTAACCGTATAAGTCCCGTTTTTTGAAATATTAAGCTGATATCCTTCCTGACCATTGGCCCAAATAGACGCATAGGTATTGGGGGTTACTGACCAGCTGATACTACTGATATTATTGTTAGGAACAGATGTTTGTATGCTGCCGTACAATATAATTGCTCCTCCTGTTGACGAAGCGGTTGCAGGCAAATTGAAATCACTGATATACAAACTATTGGTAGTGAATTCTTTTTCGACGGCAATAGAGGTTCCCGGAATTTCTGCCCGTATCCGAACGGTTGGATATGCATAGGGTATAGTGATTGAAGGTGTTTTAAGCATATTATCAAAAGAATCGGAAGGCGAGTTGAAGGATGCAACTAAAACGTCGTTGTTTTGAGACGAAATATTAGCCGAAGAACTGCTTGCATTTAGTGGTAAACTGTTGGTTACAGTGGCGGTGTTTCCATTGACAGACAAATTCAGTCCTCCAGTACAGGTCCATGTGACTGTACTCGGAAAACCCTGAGCTGTAAAGGTACCTGATGAACCCGGGCATACGCTGGAAGGGCCGGAGATAGTGGGATTGTAATTACAAGTTGAATAGAGTTTCTTGCGAACAGTGGCGCTATTGTTTTTACAGGTCAATATTCCCGTTTGCGTATTCAGTGGAGAAGTGATTGAAGCGCTTGTATTAGTAGAACTTTTAATAAGAAATCCAGACGAAACGGACCAAGTTAATGCGTAATTAGATGGATTTTTGACTATCGAACTACTTGTACCACAAAACGATGAAACATTCGGGTTGAAATAAAACACAGGGCAAGTTAAATGAGTATATAAAAATGGAGCAGATGAATTTAAACGCGTGTGCAATTCATTGGAAGAAGACGTAAAATATTGATCAAAATCAGAAGTTCCGCTTGCATAAAAATCTTCATTTTGCAAGTTGGCGCTAAGCTTATCTTTCCAATTCGACAACCCTAAAGCGCTTACCGTTGGAACAAAACAAAATTGCGGTTGCACGATATATTGCGTCATATTGTTGGGTAATCCCATCATCGCTGTGATATTGTATAAACCGCCCGGCGCGCCATCTATTGGGAGCATGTCGCTTGCACTATTCAGACTTTTCTTGGTGATATCTACATTGACAGGAATAAGGAAAAGTAATTTTTTCTTAATGAAAATTCTTCCTTCATAAATTTTACTGTTTTTTTTATCTGGTAAGGCATTGGCAAATACAGTCGCATTTAATTGTGTTGTGCCCGGAATAATATTGATGGCCAATTGAGGATAGTTGGTTATTAGAGACAAGGCGCTAAGTCCGCCAAATATTGCATTCAAAGCTTCCATCCACCCTTTTAGCGTATAAGTCTCGCTCATGGTAATCAGTCGGCTTTCCGGAGCAAATGTCTTGGAACCTTGTCCGTTGCCGTCTGCAATGGCTATATTTTGGCATTGTTGCGGAAGCCCCAGCGCATCGTATTCCTGCATAAATGCGGTGTATTCTGAATTGTCATAGCTTAGATTTTTTGTTACCTGATAGATTAACATCTGTTTGGCCGCTTTGCTATTCAGCAGGTTAATAGCTCCTTTCAAATCATTGAAGGCGCCAGCTGCGGACCATACTTTGACAAAAAATACTTTCAAATCCAAGTCTTGAAGATGGCGAACCATCGCCTGCACGCTTACCGGTACGTTTGCTCCTTTGTGGGGAGCATCCACTGAAATGGATTTCCATACTTGGTGGTCTTTCCCTGCTAATTCCATTTTGCGTAAGGCATAACGGGCTACCAAACCACCCATGCTCAACCCCATTACTACATTGGGTTGCCCGCCTGTTTTGTGTGCATTGACCCAGTCGATAGCCTCTTCAAACAGTTTTGCATTGCGGCGAATATCGTCTGTGCCATTATTGTAATCGACATAGACCAGATCGTATTGACTGAGATCAATCTTGTCTTTCAGGTTACCTCCGGAATAGTTCAGATTGATTGTGCCATAGTCTCGACTTGTTAAAAAACTATGTATATCTGTATTATCTGCTCCTTGCATTATACCATATATATCGAATCCTTCGGCAATGATTAACGGTTTGCGCAACTGTCCGCTTGAATTGGATGAGGAGTAAGCAATTTGCATTTTACCACCCGAATGCAAAGACGAAGCGGCTATGGGAACTTCATTGATTACGCCATAGGAACCGTCGCTTCGAAATGTAGAGCCTTCAACACAGACATTGGTCCGGCTGGTATGACTGCTCCCGTCGGTGTAAGTCAGGCGGAAATAAATGGTTTTTTGTTCTTTCGAGCTGAATGTATAACTGACGGCGGCATCCCAAGCTGCTGTTTTATAACCGCTTTCGTTGTTGAAATTTATCTCTAACTTTTGAACTGTTTTACCGCTGTTTGAAAACCATAGCGATTGCTTGAAAACAAAGGATGCGGTAGGGGTAGAGAAATAAAGCGATTGAGGCGCCACCGCAAACAGTTGGCGGGTAAGGTAAGGCGAAGCAGCTCCAGATACCTCTACAATTTGGTTGTTTACCACTTGAAGCAATCCCAACGATACGGCATTGTCGTTCAGCTTATTGTACTGGAAGTGCATCATTGCTAACGGAACCGCGCTTCCGCTTGGCGAGGTATTGTCGATAGCGGCGAATACCGTTTCGGGCAAAGTTAGATTTGCATTCGTATTGATCTTCGAAGTGTAGAGGCCGCCATAAAGCATCTTCCATGTGTCCATGCTGACGTAGTTGCTGTCGGCCGGAATTCCGTTGAAAGCTTCGGGATCAACCGCCTGTACCCCATAGTCGATAAGCAGACCTGTCGTGATTTTACTTTTGTTTATCTTCTGAAAAATAGCATTCATGACATCCGTATAGACCTGATCGGCATCTTGTGCCATAACATTTCCAACTGCAATTGCCAGAAATAAAGAAATAAGGGTTAATTTTGTTTTCATTTTTTTGTTTTTTTAATTGTTATCTATATTCAATTTAAGATCGAAACGTCCTTGTGTAATTTGTTTTGTATTAGCGCTGTCATCATTGCTGCAATAGCCTGTAAATTGGAATCGTCCACTCACAATTTTATTTACAGTATCAAGCTTTGTAATAAAAACTTCTCTATTAGTTGAAGTAAGGTATCGTACGCATGTACTTGATTCCGAAGTTGAATAATAAAACATTAAGGCATTTGTTTGTATGTTATTTTGTATTGGGTGATATATCTCCATATCTATGCATCCACTATTATTAACATTCACTTTTCCATAGGAGCTTAAATATAATTTATCAGATACAGTATTATATAGAGCATTAAATGGTGGAGTCATCCAAGGGGTACAACAACCTCCTACGAACAGTTCTCCGTCAATCAAACACCCCAAGGTGTTTGCTCCGGTTTGCGTTTCGGGCGGCATTTCATTGAGAACTTCCTTGTTGCAGGAAGAAAAATCCAAAAAAGCGAATATATACAATAAAGCCGTTAGTAATAAAGTTTTCATAATATTGTTTTTAAAATTGTTAAATAATAAAGTTTATTTGAATTTATTTTTAATAGAGTTTATGTAAATCCTTAAATCCGCAAGCAAAAAATTTGGATTATTGAGATTCCGTCTTAATCGCCTTATCGGGAAAAAACAGGCATAGAATTATGTAAAATTGGCAGA
>WRFY01000095.1 GCA_009783445.1 Candidatus Azobacteroides sp.
ATTTGGATTCTTCGTTGCCCGAAAAATAACATTGAATCTTCTCCTTGATCCCGTCTCTATTTTTTATGACTAATCGTTTCATGCCTTTTTGATGCAAAGGTAATATTTTTTTATGCTATCTGCAAATATTTTAGACGTTTAGTATAAAGATAGTAGCCAATTTTTGGTTACGCTCAGGTGTGCCCATACAGTCAACAATTTCATGCCTTTCTATAAGAAACCTTATACTTTCTTTGAGATAAGAAGATTGGATTATTGAGGTTAGATTCCAAATGTTATGATAAAAAAATATTTGATTATTTGGAAACACGGGAAATAGTTATAGATTACATAATAGAGGTTCCAATGTATGTGATCATCCAGCGTAAGATAATAGCACAGAAAACATGGTTGAAAATTACTATTATTGCGTTAACTTTTAACATTTAGTTATAACATATTTATATATAAGCAAATATTAGCGTTCTTTGATTTTTCGATTTGAATTGACTTGTGTTAGATTTTGTGAATAAATACGAATTTGATAAGTGTGTAAAACGCTACTTTGGCAACTATCGAGTACGAGAGTTAAACTGTTGGAATCTGTTCGTACAACTGTTTTTCGGGCAACTTACTTCACCAAATTCGTTACATGACATTTGTTTATGTTTAAAAGCGCACAGAGGGAAACTTTATCATTTAGACATTAAGCAAAATGTGGTTGTTTCAACATTATCCCATGCTAATGAAAAGCGCGATTGGTAGATTTTCGCCGATTTCGACAATTATCTCATTGGCTTGGTTCGCCCGCTTTACGCCGATTATCAGATTTCCAAAGTAGATATTGACAACGAAATTTTCACATTGGATTCAACAACGATTTCTTTGAGTATCAATCATTTTACTTGGATTGAAGGTAAATACTCACGCGGAACAGTAAAAGTTCGCACTTTGCTCAATTACGTGGCAGCATTCCAGAATTTATCCTCATAACTGACGGAAAGTATCATGATAGCAATGCCCTTGATGTGATTATTCCGCAAGCGCATGCAATTTATCTGATAGATAAGGCTATGTTGATTTTGAAGTATTATACCGTATATAAATCAATTGGAGGCGTTCTTTGTAACAGGAGCAGAATCGTCGCTGAAATACGAAGTAATCGAACAAAATTTCAACAATGACGAAACTACGGGACTGCGAACGGATAAAACCGTTAAGTTGACCGTGGCTAAATCAAAAAAAACTTTATGCGGAAAAATTACGTTTGGTAGAGTTCTACGATAGCGAAAATGAAGTTTTACTTATTTTTTTGACTAACAATTTTGAAGTATCTGTACTCGAAATTGCCAATCTGTACAAAAACAGTTGGCAAATCGAAGTGTTTTTCAGTGGATAAAATAAAATCTTGTTATTAAAAAACTTTGAGGACACTCCGATAATGCAGTTAAAATCCACATTTGGACTGCCATTTTGCACCTATTTGATAATCGCTTATGTGAAATATGCCCTCAAAAATAATCTCGCGATTTACTGGATTATACAAATACTTGGTATTTCCGCCTTCGACAAAACTTCCCTCACGGAACTTCTTACAGAACAACGTCAATTCTATCAAAATGTCAAAGAATTTCAATGTAATTTATTTGCTAATTTATATTAAAAAATGACACAACAGCAATATTTTGAGATTTTTAGGCATAATTTAATTATTAATTCTATCGGTGGTATATGCTTTGTGAATGGCATTAACTCTTTCAGTTTGCGCATAAATTCTTTTAACTTTTTACAGTGATACATTGGATTGCTTAATGGAGATATTGAATGAATATGTTTCTTGTTTCTTGTTTCACAGTTATATAATAACTTTTCCCATTCAGAAATGATTAAATCATAATCAAAACGGTTTTTTATAAAATTATACATTGAAAGATAATCATTATTTGTGCGTTGAAGCAATCTAACAATATTACCTGCCAGTTGAGATTCTGATTCGTAAAGAATACCGTTGGGCGCAACAGTATCCAAATATCCAGGACAACGTTTCGTCGTTACTAAACACCCCATCGCCTGCATTTCTATTGCTGTAAAACCAAATGTTTCGGTATTTCCGCTTGGATTGGGCACACCCACTTTGCATTTTAGTAATAAATCATTTTTTTCTTTTCCCATAATGCCCATAAAATGGACTGAAGGCAACAAATTTCCAGCTTCGTCCAATAAATCAGGCATAAAAGTGTTTTCATATTCATTGTCAGCAATCCCCCATTTGCCTAACTCTGAATTCTTATTATACAATTTTCCCGACCCTACTACGTACAGGTTTGCCTCAGGTACAGACTTTAAAACTATCTTCCATGCTTTTGCTAATACGTGAAATCCTTTTATGTGCATTAAACTGCCTATGTAAATCACATTTTTTGACCGTTTGTGATATGGAGTTATATCATGTTTACTTATAGAAGGCAAAAAGATGCCATTATAAATATAATCTGACTTGCAAAATATCGGGTGATCACGCCATAAATCCCATTGTTCTCTTCCAACATTAACAATTCTCAAAATATTTTGCTGTCGTGCATAAAAATTCAATGTTCTATAAGGCAAAAAATTATGTCCCCAAATTACAAAATTCATTGTTTTACTGTATTTTATAACAGTCGCATTATCCATATCCTTACAATCTACAATCATTAAGGTCATGACTTGTTCAATCGCTTTTTGCACAGACAAATCAATATTATCTGCCAATTCTATGTGTAAATTATCCGGCAATAAACCTTTATCTTGTGCATAAAGTACTATATCAAATCCCTTATTGCGTTGCGATAATAATGTAGCAACTGAAATTATAGCATATTCAGAACCACCAATCCCCGGATTACCATCAAGAATATTGCGACAGTCAATGGTACTAATATTAGCATTTCTCAAGTAGAAAGCGATTCTCATAAAAACATTTAAAGATTTGATTGTAAAAAACTTTTTGATTGCTCTTTTTGATATAATAATAATTTGTTCACATTAGCAAAATCAATCTCATTCGAATTTATATCATCAACAGAATTGATCATCCTTTCTGAAATATTTAATGATTCTAATAAATTTCTCATTCGTGAATTATCGCCTTTATTTACTATATAAAATTGCTTGTTCAAAACCAGCGACAACGCCATACCATGGAAAGAGGTTGCAAAAATTAAGTCTGCATAATAAATATAACCTAATATCTCCAAAGAATCCAAACCTTGTTTATGATTATTTTTTATATTGTTGGTAAAGCCTGCATGAATTTCTACAACTGACAAATTTCTTTCTTGTGCTATCTTTTTTGCTGCGAATGAAGATTCTTCCGATTCATACAAATGATAAACCAGAACATAATTGCGTATAACAGGCTCTTTGATTAAGGATTCATAAAATGTTTTATCAAACAGAAAAGTTGGATCTAATACTGTTGTAATTTCTTTGTTCGTATATTTACGCAACTCCTCAGCCAATATATTTTCTCTTACCGAAATAGCATCAAAATTATCTAAATATTTATGCAATTCGTTTGATTGCTGCGCAAAACATCCATAAGCATAAATTTCAGAACTGGCAGCATAAGATATTTTTTTAGATTTATCATTTTTGCAAAAATTCAGAAAATATACAGGGTCAAGTTTATTAGTCAATCTGGCATTCCAAATTTGGTCACTGCCACAAATATAAACATCATATCCCCCCTTAAAATCTTTTTCTCCAAAATATATTTCAGAACTTATATTTAAATGACTATTTCTTATTGATTCATATTTATCATTCCATAATTTTCTTTGGTTGAAGGTTTTTATTTTGTTCAAAATTAAAGCAATTGATTTAAATATATTCTTTCTCTTAAATATAAAACTGAAATCCCATACATTATAAAAGTCCTCAATGGCTTTGTTTCTATAGTCAATAATCACAACTTCATTTCCCACACATTTTAAATATTCTTGCAAAGCATATACTTGCAAAAACGCACCAAAATTATTCGCCCTATGAAATGTCAGTATTCCTATTCTTTTCATTATTTACATATTTTTTTATTTCAATTTCCATAACTGCATAACTTGCATATTTTTTTATAAATTCCTCATAATATCTAAATGCTTCATCTGCCTTTTCATCTTTCCAAGTAAAACATTGTATTCCATAATTTGAAACATATTCTCTAAATTCTCTTGTGGGAAATAATAATAAAAAAAAATTTACCAATAAAACATGTCTCTTCTGTTCATTTTTGACAAATAATTGTAAAAATATATGGCAAAATATATTCAGTACTTTTCGCATGAACGAATACCTAAATTTCAGATCGCAAAACGTGCTTCCCAAATTCAGATAAGTATGTTCCTGGAAAATTTTTCTATGTTTCTGATATTCGGCTGCTTTTGATTCTAAAATTTCCGGTTTCTCTCGTTTGCTTATATTAAATACAGCGGATAATACAACCCCATCAATCTCTTTCTTTTTTAATATTGAGGTGCGGTTCTCATAACAAAGTTGCTTGTTTGTTAAAATTTTTTGCTTTCCATCTTGAAGTATTGTAACTTCTTTTACAACATTGGAAATTAAACTACCATAGCATCCCGAATTATTAACAACAGCACCTCCTACTGTACCCGGTAATCCTATAAATCCTTCATATCCGGCAAAACCATTCGCATTGCAAAATCGCGCTAATTTAGACATTTGGAAGCCACAATCGCATATAACAACATCTCCTTCCATCCGTATATTTCTCAACTTTAAAGTCGAAATGACCAAATTCGGAGAATAGTCATTCAAAAAATAACAATTTGAAGTATTGCCAATTACTTCAATGAAAATATCTTGCTGTTGGCAAAAAATTATCAACTTTTCAAAATCGCATAGTTTTCCCGGTTGAATCCAATACCTTGCAACTCCACCTCTCTTTATCCAAGTTTTAGTTTTCAAATTAATGTTTTCAGAGAAGGAGATATTATTATTTTTTAAATATGTGATAATATCTGACATCATATCTTTCACTGATTTTTATCTCTTTTTGTTATTTATAATTGACATCGTTTGGTTTAAAGCAAATTTACGTTCGTCTTTTGTACAGCCAATAAACATTATAACTAATAAAGTAGATAATACGGATACGAAACAAACCGACAACAAACGAATAATGCCTTGATCCATATTCTTAACAAAGATGTAAGGCAATATGGCTGATAGTATAGCCACCAGAATTACATTCAAATAAACATATTGTATATAATATTTAGCCGAAATTCCTATCATGCTTCTCAACAACAATAATCTTACGAATAAACATATTTGGGAAATAAATATTGCAATAAGCATAGTTCCTTCCGGAAATCCACCCATTTTTAAGAAAAAATAGGATATAGGTAAATTCATCATTTGTATCCCTCCAACGACAATTTGATATTTCCTTATTTTACCGTGCGCAAGCATAGCTGTAATTAACGTTCCGGATAGAGATTCACTCATCGCAAGTATTAATATTAAACGAACAAAATTAACAGCATGTTCTGGCACTAATTTTAGCCATACAGAAAGAATATATTCCGTATCTATTAAGATTGGTAAGGAGAATAATAACAAAAGATAAAACGAAAAACGATTACCTTGTTGAACTAACTGCATCATATACTGATGATTATTTGCAGCATAAGATTTTGTAATTTGTGGATTTAACGCTGTCATAAAACTACTGACAAATCCGCTTACTGCTGAGTTAACATTGACGGCAAGTCCTCTCGCTGCATTAACAGCTGTGCCACAAAACAAATTTAAAACAATATTTACTCCTTGATCTTTTAATACACCAGAAGAAGCTCCGATAAAATTCCACCCTCCAAAAGTCATCATTTGCTTCAATAATGGTTTATCTAAAATAAAATGATAGGTACACTCTTCAAAATGTTTTTTACAATAGATTCCATAAATGATTCGAATGCTGATAGTAACTAATAAAAGTAAAATTGCATATAGAATTAGTTTATCAAAAGGCAGTATCATCAACACATAGACAATTGTTAACTTTAACATAACCTCTATAATACTAATATATGCAAAAGTTTTCATGTGTTCATAAGCAATAATAAATGCACTGTAAGGAATATTGATAAGATTTATTATAAATGTTAAAATTGAAATTTGCAGTACCCAATTGGCAGCGATCATTCTTTCTTCCGAAATATTCATTTTAGCATTCAAAAACCAGACGCCAATAGTTTCTGCTAATATAAATATAATTAATGCCAATATTCCTTGAATTGTCATAGAGGTGAAAAATATTTCATTTAATTTTTTATCTTCTTTTTTTCCCAACTCAAATGTAATAAAACGGCTAATAGCAGCCGATAATGAACCGGAAATGATAGAAAACATTGCAACCACACCCCCAACTACCCCGTAAATACCAAAATCCTCTACTCCCAACGTCGCTAATACAACACGAGAAGTATATAAACTTACTCCCATTGTAAACAACATCCGTATATACAGCATCAATGTATTTTTTGCTATACGCTTATTATTTTCTGACGGCATTGTTTGTCTCAATTCTTATTTTCTAAACTCTTCTTTCTCCTTACGCCTTTTCTTCCTTCCTGTTAGTATTTTCAAACAGGAAGATTTTCACATTTCCATGCTGCATAGGGTGTAATCTCAAGATAACTCTTTGCTCCTACAAAAGTAGGAAATATTTTGTGTGAATAATGAAATATCTTGTTTTTTTATGTTAAATAGATAATGTTCAAGGAACTGACTTATAAATTACTTTTGTTGTATGTTCATGCCCTCCCTTCTCTACTATATAAATGAACTTATATGTCTATATTTTTCTCATAATTGTTCACTCCATCTCCCTTTCTGCATAATTTATGCCAAAAGTAGGATATATAATAAAAAAAACAAATGATTTTGATTTTTTTGCGAAAAAAATACCTATTTGTTGACTGAAATTACTGGTCTTGAATCATGCGCGTTAATTCGATAAACTCTTCTACGGATAATTGTTCCGGACGCTGGTTAAAAATCGGATGATTGAATAATGGATTATCTTTTCCAAGCAAAACCTTCAACGAATTCCGCATCGTTTTGCGCCGTTGATTAAAAGCTGTCTTTACAAGGGTTTGAAATAAGACTTCGTCGCATTCCAGTTCCGTTCGCGAATTGCGGATCATTCGAATCACAGCCGATTTCACTTGGGGAGGCGGATCGAAGACTTCTGGTTCTACGGTGAAAAGATACTCGATCGTATACCATGCCTGCAATAAAACGGTAATGATTCCGTACGATTTTTTACCGGGCAGAGACGCTAACCGTTCGGCTACTTCTTTTTGCAGCATCCCGGTACAGCAAGGGATGCGATTTTTATGCGCTAAAACTTTGAACAGTATCTGACTGGAAATACTGTATGGATAATTTCCTATCACACAGAAAGATTCAGGGAATTGGCTGTCTAAATCCAAGCTCAGGAAATCTTCTTCTATAATCCGTCCATTCAACTCCGGATAATGTCGCTTCAAATAGTGAACGGATTCAGAATCTATTTCTACTACTTTTAAATCTCTTTTGTTTTCCAACAAAAAACGGGTAAGGATTCCGGAACCCGGACCAATTTCCAATACTGGCAAGGAGGGACAACAAGAAATCGTCGCAGCAATTTTTTGCGCAATAGAAAAATCTTTCAAAAAATGCTGCCCCAGCGCTTTTTTAGGATAGATAGCCCTGTGATATTTTGTCATACCGGTACATTGTAATAATTTTGTTATCTTTGCAAATTATACAAAAGTAATTAAAAATAATTCATGTTTCATAAATACAAGCCAGTCTTTTCCGGATTTGTAAAAGCAATAATACCTTTAGCTTTTGGATTGCTCATATTCTGGATGATTTTCCGCAAGCTGAATTTCAGAGAAATTTTATCTATAATCAAACAAGATGTTGACTTTTGGGTGATTGCGCTTTCGCTTCCCTTTGATATAATAGCCAACATTGCACGCGCCTTTCGTTGGGATTTGTTGATCCGCCCCCTGGGTTATCATCCCAAAAAATCCAATTTGATATATGCCGTAATAGGCAATTACGGCGTGAATCTGGTGTTTCCCCGTTTGGGCGAAGTCTGGCGTTGTACGATGATTACTCGTTATGAAAAGATTCCTTTTACTAAACTTTTTGGAACTTTGATTATCGATCGGTTATCGGATACTTTGGCTGTGGCTTTGATCGTTATTGCGGCTTTTATCCTGAATGTTCCCTATTTCAAGTTTTTTTTTGAACAGCATCCCGAATCTTTCGAACTATTCCATCGGATGGCAACGTCTATATGGACTTACGCTATTCTCTTGCTGATTGTTCTTGCGGTCGGCGCCTGTTTGATTGTATTTAAACATCACTTCTGGCTTAAAAAAGGCAAGCGATTGCTTGCCAATGTCTGGGAAGGCATTTGCAGCATTACCCGAATGGAAAAGAAAGGTTTGTTTGTATTGTATACTTTAATTCTTTGGTCAGGATATTTTTTGTATTTTTACATCTGTTTTTTTGCTTTTGATTTTACAAAAAATTTGGGATGGAATTGCGGACTGATCGCTTTTGGAATGAGCAGCATTGCCGTAGCTGTTCCCGTTCAGGGAAGTATCGGCCCCTGGCATGCGATGGTAATTGCCGTACTGATAGGATTCGGATTAAGTTCGATTGACGCGGCCGCTTTTGCTTTTTGCGTACACACGATACAGTTAATATTCACAGCAATCGTAGGCCTATTAGCGGTTTGGGCATTACCTGTTGCCAACGGACTCAAACATAAAAACTCAAAATTTATTTCTTAAAAATCATATATTTATGGAAAATAGCATCTTGAATCTTAAACCTTCCAATGTTTGGAAGCATTTTCACGAACTAACGCAAATTCCGCATCCGTCAGGACACATGGAAAAAATTACGGCATTTATCGAAGGCTTTGGCAAAAATTTGGGTTTGGAAACGGTTCGCGATGCAGCCAACAATATCTGCATTCGAAAACCGGCGACTCTCGGTTACGAAAACAAACAAACGATTGTTTTGCAATCGCATTTAGACATGGTTCCTCAAGCCAATTCGGACACTCCTTTTGATTTTGAGCAGGATCCTATTCAAACTTATATAGATGGCGATTGGGTAAAAGCCAAAGGAACAACTCTGGGCGCAGACAATGGTATCGGAGCGGCAGCCGCAATGGCTATTCTGGAAGCTGCCGATTTGGAACACGGCGCATTGGAAGCGTTGTTTACTACCGATGAAGAAACGGGCATGTACGGCGCTCAGTTGGTAAATCCGGACTTGATCAAAGGGAAAATCATGTTGAATCTGGATTCCGAATTGGACGGAGAACTGTATATTGGTTGCGCGGGAGGCGCTGATGTAACAGTACAGTTCCGATATGAGGAAGAAGTTCTGAGGCTTCCAAAAACAGATATAGTTGTAAAAATTTCGTTGACGGGATTAAAAGGAGGCCACAGCGGAGTAGACATCCATTTGGGACGAGCAAATGCTAATGAGCTGATATTCAGGTTTTTGAAAGAAGCCGCTAAAAAGTGTCACATTCGCCTTTCTTCTGTTTCCGGAGGATCTTTGAGAAATGCGATTCCCCGAGAAGCTTTTGCTACGATTGTCGTAGACGGACTGGAAACATACAATCAAATCTACAAAAGGGTTGCCGATTACGAAACCTTGTTCAATAAGGAATTTGAAGGAATTGAAAATAAAATCGAATTCAAAGCTGAACGCTTGAATCAAATGGCTGAAATTAAATTGATTCCGGAAGCCATTCAAACGCAGTTGACGCACGCCGTTGTAGGTTGTCCAAACAATGTGATCAACATGTTTGCCGAAATACCCGATACAGTAGAAACATCCATCAATATGGCGGTTGTGGAATCGCAGGAAGGACACGCCGATTTAAAATTCTTAGCCCGCAGTTCGTCTGAAAGTAAAAAATATGCCGTTTGCAGCAGTGTTGAAAGTGTATTTTCTTTGGCTAAAGCCGATTCCATCGAAACGAGAAATGGTTATCCGGGTTGGGATCCAAACTACAAATCGACGATTTTATCTATCATGGAAGATGTTTTTGAAAAACAGCGAGGTTTCAAACCAGAGGTAAAAGTCATGCACGCCGGCTTGGAATGCGGCATTATCTTATCGAATGTACCGGGATTGGATACGGTTTCTTTTGGCCCTACCATTAAATATCCCCATTCGCCAGACGAAAAAGTAGAGATTGCATCCGTACAAAAATTTTGGGATTATTTAACGGCTATTTTAAAACATGCTCCGGAAAATAACTAATAGCTATATTTATTTGTTTTTATAATAAAATAGCTTGTTTTTTCAGAATGAATGAAATATTTTTCCCATTTAAACGAATCTTATTCCGAATAGTCTTTAAATATAGAGTATTAATGCTTAAAAAAATATGTTATGAAAAAGATTTTTTTACTAATAATGATTATTGGATTTTTCAGCGCCTGTACGAAAGAGGTAACGGAAGAGATAACAGAGGTAACAGCAGTGGTTGAACCGAATGTTTATTCAAAAACTTATACCGTAGAGGACGCCAATTGGAAAGTTGGAAACGATGATATGACAGGAATCTATTATTATTGTACATTCAATGAACCTAAGTTGACGTCGGAAGTGTTCGAGTATGGAATCATGCAAGCCTTTCTTTGCGGAAGAAACATAAATTCTCTTTCACCTTTGCCTTACAGCGATTTTGTGATCGATGACGATACGAATTATCAATGGGAAGAACATTTCACCGTCGAATTTGAAGAAGACGGGAACATTACTTTTATTTTGAAAGTAAGCGATCATGCAAACATGCTTGACAAAGATGGGAATCAAATTCTTCCATATTATACAAAATATCAATTTTTGGTGCGTTTCTTGTGGTAACAAGATCATTTGAAAATTCGGCAATTTAAAAATTATTCAAATTGCCGAATTTTCAAATTGTTAAATTATTTTTTCATTTTCAAATTATTAAAATATTTAGAATGTATAGAACGAATACTTGCGGAGAACTCCGAATAACTAATTTGAACCAAGAAGTGACTTTATCCGGTTGGGTGCAAAAATTGCGCAAAATGGGCGGAATGATTTTTCTTGACTTGCGCGACCGGTATGGCGTTACCCAATTGGTATTTAATCAGGAAACCGATGCTGAACTGTGCGAACAAGCGGGCAAATTGGGACGCGAATGGGTCATTCAAGTAAAGGGAACAGTAGCTGAACGTTCCAACAAAAACCTGAACCTGCCCACAGGCGAGATCGAAATTATTGCATCCGCGTTTCAAGTTTTGAATCCTTCCGAAACGCCTCCTTTTACCATCGAAGAAGATACAGATGGAGGGGACGATTTACGAATGAAATACCGCTATCTGGATTTGCGCCGGACGTCGGTACGTTCGAATTTGGAATTGCGCCACCGAATGACTTTTGCAACCAGAAGCTATTTAAACAAACTTCAGTTTATGGAAGTCGAAACCCCTGTGTTGATTGGTTCGACTCCCGAAGGCGCACGAGATTTCGTGGTTCCCTCACGAATGAATGCGGGCGAATTTTACGCTTTGCCTCAGTCGCCGCAATTATTCAAACAATTGTTGATGGTTTCGGGATTCGATCGCTATTTTCAAATTGTGAAATGTTTTCGCGACGAAGATTTACGCGCCGACCGCCAACCGGAATTCACGCAAATCGACTGTGAAATGTCGTTTATCGAACAGGAAGATATCCTAACTGTTTTTGAAGGATTGATCCAATATTTGTTTCAGACTATCAAGGGAATAGACCTTTCCCGTTTTCCACGTTTGACTTATGCGGAAGCCATGAAGCGGTACGGATCGGATAAACCGGATACCCGCTTTGAAATGCAATTAGTTGAACTAAAGGATTTAACCATGGGAAAAAGCTTTAGCGTCTTCGATAGCGCAGAATACGTAGGAGCTATTTGCGTTGAAGGAGGTGCATCGTATTCCCGCAAACAATTGGATGAATGTACCGATTTTGTGAAACGTCCGCAAATTGGCGCTAAAGGTTTAATATCGGTGCGTTGCGAAACCGACGGAACCATCCGGTCGTCGGTAGATAAATTTTATTCTCCCGACGATTTGCAGCAATGGTTGCACAGGGCGGAAGCCAAACCCGGCGATTTGCTCTTGATTTTATGCGGCGAAACCGAAAAAACGCAAAAACAATTAAGCGAACTCCGATTGGAAATGGCTTCCCGTTTGGGCCTACGAAACAAAAATCTATTCCATTGCCTTTGGGTCGTTGATTTTCCATTACTGGAATATGACGAAGAATTGAACCGTTATTTCGCGAAACATCACCCGTTTACCAGTCCTAAAATCGAGGATATTCCTTTGTTGGATACCCGTCCGGGAATTGTTCGAGCGAATGCTTACGATTTGGTAATCAATGGCATTGAAGTCGGAGGAGGTTCTATTCGTATCTACAATAGCGAATTGCAAAAGAAAATGTTTTCTGTTTTGGGATTTTCAGATGAACAGGCGCAAGCGCAATTCGGTTTTCTGATGAACGCTTTCAAATACGGAGCTCCGCCTCACGGAGGAATTGCTTTCGGTTTAGACCGTTTAGTTTCGATTTTTGCCGGCTTGGATTCTATTCGCGATTGCATTGCATTCCCCAAAAATAATTCAGGACGCGACGTTATGATCGATGCCCCCTCGCCGATTTCCCAAGAACAATTGGATGAATTGTATCTCCAAATAAATCTTCCTTCCAAATAACAACTATCTCCAGACACCCCGTATCTTCAAATAAAGCTTTTTTGAGGATACGCGGGGGGAAAGGGTTTTTTCTTTTTTTCTTAATTCCTCATGCTATGCAATACCTCAAAAATTGTATAACTTTGTTGGGTTGTGTCTCGAATTAACTTACCTTGGGCATTAATAATTTAAAAGGAATAGATTTGCAAATCAATATCTATTTAGCTACCAAAAAAAGACATGGAAACAACTTGAGAATCTCAAAAATTACAAAACTGAGTAACATAAGTTAAAATAAAAATCATTCTTTGTTTATTAATTTTTTAAACATGGTGTTTTTGTAGAAAATCGGACTGCAAATCCTTTTGAATAAGTAAGTGGTGGGCAATAGTCCCGCTATGGTGAAGACCTAACTTTCTGATAATTAAAACAAACAATGTTTTAAATAAAAACAGTTTATGACTTCAATAAATGAACAGAATAACGATCTAATAAATAAAAAAAATCAAATTTTAAAATAAAAATTTTAAAATCTCTTGCAAGTCAATTTTTTTTGTTTTATATTTGTTACGAATTGCTAACTACAAATACATGAAATGCATTTTCTTTATATCTCTTCGCGATCGGGTTCGGGAAGGCTCTCTATGGGGAAGGCGGGAGCCTCTAAATATAGCCTTTTGAAAATCAGTGAATCTTTACTTAAAATTATTTTGGCATGAAAAATTATATAAAAACAATACTAAAACTTGTAATGCTCTTGCCGATTGCGGCAGGAAATTTTGTTTCTTGCAAAGATGACAATCGAATTAAAACCATCCAAGCTAAGAAAAGAAACACAGGATGAATTGAGGGTAAGCCTGTTTTAATTGTAATATTTGATAAACTTGTCAATCCGACTGAAAAATCCCCTGCCGCCACTGCAAGCGGATAACTCAAAATTAGGGAGAAAGGATTTCTTCTTTTTTTCGCTTTACCTGTAATTTTTCCGACTTCTTTATCGTCCAATAAAGAAAAAGCAGATTTATGAACAGTTTCGACATCGAAAAAGCATTTATAGAACTAATTCAGGAAAATGAGCGCCTCATTTACAAAGTTTGTTCCATCTATGTTTCTGATGAATTTCCCATAGCCGATCTCTACCAAGAAGTGATTTACAACTTATGGAGAGGTTTTCCCAAATTTCGCAACGAATGTTCAGTCTCTACGTGGATGTACCGCATTGCTCTCAATACTTGCATTACCGGGATGAGAAAAGAATTGAGATGTCCGCAGCGTGTTCCTGTTCACGAACTGAAGGAATATTTGATCGAACCGGAATCTATGGAAGAAAATATTCAGGAGATGTACGAACTGATTCATCAGTTAAAAACCTTGGAACGCGCAATTATTCTGCTTTATTTGGAAGAAAAATCTTATCAGGAAATTGCTGATATTACGGGTTTAACGTTGAATAATGTGGCCGTAAAATTGAAACGGATCAAAGAGAAATTAAAAAAAATGTCGGAAAATTAAAAACAAAAAGTGATGGACTTAGAAGAATTGAAAAATACATGGATGGCTCTAGATGAGCAGTTAAAGAAAAATGAAGTGTTGAATAAACAGATCGTTCGGGAAATGTTGTATAAAAAATCGAATAAATCGCTGAATTGGTTGGTAAATATGGAGTTTATGGGTACTATCCTATTATTATTCACAATTCCGCTTTGTTTTTGGCTATATAATGCCCCTATTTATAAAAACATAACTGCTCCTAAAATTTTGTTTTTAGTAGCTATCATTTTTGCTATTTTAGGGGTTATTTGGTATTTTTATAAAATATTAAAATATTTATTAAGAATAGATTTTTCCATGAATATTAAAGATAATATACAATCTGTGAATGAATATGCTATCTTGATTAAGAAAGAAAAATTCGTATCTTATTTTATTGTGATTCCCGTTCTTTCGTTGCTTGGTATTTGGGGTTACTATGAACTTCATGCGAATCTTTTGCTGTGGATACTTTTAACGGTTGCGTTGATATTTGCCACACTAATGACTTATTGGTTGTATAAAAAAATCTACGACGCCAATATTCAGTCCATTAAGAAAAGTTTGGAAGAATTGGAAGAACTGAAAGAAGAATAGTTATTTCTTAATTAGCCTATTTAAATTTCTTGATCATATTTATCCCTATTATTTGGACTAAATAAAAAAAATTGTATTACCTTTACATCGAGTTTTGGTGGCGTTCTTTCTCAATCGGGAAAAACGCTGAAAAGGGAATCAGGTGAAAATCCTGAACAGACCCGCTGCTGTAAGCTCCGTCCAAATGGCGTTTAAGTGAAACAAAAGGAAGTTTACTTGCTTTTATGAAGAGAGCCATTTATATAAAAGTCTTTGGATAATACTTTTTCCACTGTTCCTTAAGGGAATGGGAAGGACGTCCAAAGAGGGAGTAAGTCAGAAGACCTGCCAAAATATAGGAGTTTAAAGCTTTCGAGGAACAGAGCTTGAGACAAACCAAGGCAGAGTTTTTGGGCTTCTGTATGCGTTTATCCCAACATTTTTTTGAAAGCTGTTTAATTGTCAAAATAAAACGGCTTTTTATGTTTTTAAACCGCTCTTTTTGTGTAAGCGCAACGCTTTGGATAGCAATGGCTGCCGCAGCACAAAGTCCGTCGGATACTGTCCGAAATATAAACGAGATAGTAGTCGTTGGCAATCGTTACAAGGAAGTTATTCCGGCTCAACAACTTTCGGGCGAAAAGTTGGAGAAGTTGAGTAGTTTTTCCGTTGCCGACGCCATTCGCTATTTTTCGGGCGTGCAAATTAAGGATTACGGAGGTATCGGCGGACTGAAAACCGTCGATATTCGCAGTATGGGAACTAACCAGTTGGGCGTTTTCTACGATGGCATTCAACTCGGCAATGCACAAAATGGCCAAATTGATTTAGGTAAATTTTCGTTGGATAATATAGAGGAAATTTCGCTTTACAACGGACAAAAAAGCGAGATTTTCCAATCGGCCAAGGATTTTGGCTCGGCAGGAACAGTTTATTTGCGCACCCGCCGTCCGCGTTTTTCTGGTCATAAAAAATCAAATTTCGTTTCTTACTTTCGTGCTGGTTCTTTCGACCTGGTCAATCCCTCTGTTTTGTGGGAACAAAAAATCAGCAAAAATAGATCCTCGTCCCTCAACGCAGAATATATTTATTCATCGGGAAAATATCCCTTTCGTTATCGTAAAATATTGCCTGATAAAACTGTAGACTGGGATACAACGGCTATCCGGCAAAACGGCGATATTCATTCTCTCCGCCTCGAAGGCGGCTTAAACGGCTACTTATCCAACGGATATTGGCAAGGTAAAGCTTATTTTTATCGTTCTGAAAAAGGCATTCCGGGCGCCATCGTCAATAATGTGTGGAAGCATGCGCAGCGGCAATGGGATCAAAATTTCTTCATGCAATTTTCGGCCAAAAATAGGGTATCGCTATTCGAAAAATATGAATGGATGTTCAATGTGAAATACGCCAATGATTGGATGCGCTACCTCAATCCCGACACAACATTGATGTATATCGACAATGCTTTCAGACAGCAAGAAATATATGCTTCTATGGCCCACAAGTATTCTGTTCTACAAAATTGGGATATAAACTTTTCTGTTGACTATCAATACAATACCTTAAGTTCGGATTTGACGGATTTTGTTTTTCCAATGCGAAACACCCTGCTTGCAGCAGGAGCTACAGCTTTTGAATGGAAAAAATTGAAGATACAGGCAAGTGTTTTAGGGACATTTGTTTTTGAAAATGTCGCCAAGCAAAATATCAATCAACTGGCTGATAAAACAGAATATACTCCGGCAGTCTTTCTCTCGTATCGACCATTCAAACGCCGTGATCTCAATTTCCGCGCTTTCTATAAACGTATTTTCCGAATGCCAACTTTTAACGATTTGTATTATACCGATATAGGAAATATCAACCTTCGTCCAGAATACACTACACAGTATAATATTGGTTTTCAATACAATAAAAATTTCAAAAAAAGTGTTGTCAATCAATTGAATTTCCGCGCCGACGCCTATTGCAACGAAGTTACGGATAAAATTATCGCCGTACCAAAAGGCGAGGGACAATACCGTTGGATGATGATGAATTTAGGTTATGTGGAAATTCGCGGCATAGATATTTCGGCGCAAATCGAATGGAAACTACCCGCCGATATTCTGATCACTTCCCATTTGAATTATACTTTCCAAAAAGCGCAGGATTTTACCGACAAAAGCAGCGAATGGTACGGCGGACAAATTGCCTATATTCCTTGGCACAACGGTTCGGCTATGGCCAATATCGCGTGGCAATCGTGGGATATGAATTACAGTTTTATTTATGTTGGCAAACGATATCATAATTCGGCAAATATTCGGGAAAACTACGAACTGCCTTGGTACACCCACGATGTGACCTTGGGAAAAACATTTCGTTTCCGCAAGGGCAAGACAGGAACTTCGACGCTGAAAATCTCGACAGAAATCAATAATCTCTTCAACCAGTATTATGATGTGGTACAGAATTATCCGATGCCGGGACGAAATTATAAAATCATTTTAAAAGTAGAGATATGAAACGAAAATTTTTATTGATAGTGGCTTTTATAAGCCTCTGTTGGATTTCCTGTCGCGAAGAACCGGAAATTCTTCCGCCCGAAGTTATTCCCGTAGCCCCTCCGGACAGCACAGTAACCGATAGTATTTCGCAAGTAAAAATGCTCGGTTTTTACCTTTTGAACGAGGGAAATATGGGAAGCAACAAATCTACGCTCGACTATTTCGACTTGGCCGCAGGCGAGTATCGCCGCAATATTTTTGCCAATGCCAACCCATCTGTTCCCAAAGAGTTGGGCGATGTGGGCAACGATCTGGCAATTTATGGTTCGAAACTTTACGCCGTTATTAACCGCTCCAATAAGATTGAGGTAATGGACAAGTTCACCGCCCGCCGCTTAGGACAAATCAACATTCCCAATGGCCGATCCATCCAGTTTGACGGCGGATATGCGTATGTAACTTCCTATGCAGGTCCTGTAGAAATCAATCCCAATTACGAACAAATCGGCTATGTGGCAAAAGTGGATACCGCTACTTTCGAAGTGATTGCGCGATGTCTGGTAGGTTATCAGCCGGATGGACTGGAGATTGTCGGGAACAAAATCTATGTTGCTAATTCGGGCGGATACAGAACGCCAAATTATGAAAATACAGTTTCGGTAATTGATATTCAAAGTTTTACAGAAATTAAACGCATTGAAGTCGCCCCTAATCTGCAATATGTAAAAGCCGACAAGCAGGGTAACTTATGGGTAAGTTCGCGCGGCAATTATTACGATGAACCTTCACGCCTTTATTGGATCGACACACAAACCGATCGTTATGAAGGAATGTTGCCTGTGGCCGTTTCGGGAATGACGCTCGACGGCGATTCGCTCTACTTGTATGGCAGCGAATTCAACTACAATACCTTTGATTATACATTCACTTTCGGCATTGTCGATGTAACAACCAAGCAAATCGTTACCCGCAATTTTATTATCGACAGTACGGAAAGGGAAATCGCACTGCCTTATGGAATTATGGTAGATCCAAGAAACAAAGATATTTACCTGACCGATGCGGCAAATTATGTGTATCCGGGTTGGTTGTTCTGTTTCGACCGTTACGGACGCAAAAAATGGCCGCAAATACGAACTGGCGATATTCCAGCACATTTTGCTCTATTATATGAATAAAAATGAAAAAAATTATGAATACTTTAGACATTAAGCGTTGTGAAGACTGTCCGGTCTCTCTTGTGAAAGATGCAGGCAAAATATTGGATAAAAATAAAACAATGAAATCAACACTTCTTTTCCTATTCTTTTTTTTATTTACTACCACAAGTATTGTCAAGGCTCAATCGCCTTATATCCATAAGGTATATGCGTACCGTCCAGCGCCCGGACAATTTGTAAACTTGTTGCCTGAATACGAAGCCGGCGACACGCAGGTCGATATGAACCGCAAAGCCGAAGAAAGCATTAGCGGAGAAAACAAAGCATTGATTTCGCTCGGAGGATATGGCGGTTATGTTATTTTCGGTTTTGATCATCCGATTGTCAATGTTTCGAATGTTGAAGATTTTAAGGTATGGGGAAATGCGATGGACGGAAGCGCCGAACCGGGCGTTGTGATGGTATCTTACGATGCCAATGGAAACGGCGAGCCTGATGATGAATGGTTTGAATTGGCAGGAAGCGAATATAACAATCTCAACACAATTAAAGATTATCGAATAATTTATTATAAACCCATTGAAAATCCGCATGAATCAATAAATAATGCCGATCAAAGATGGAGCGATAATCAGGGAGCCGAAGGATATATTCCCCGTAATGCATTCCATTCGCAACCCTATTATCCGCAATGGATAAGCGACGAAACGCTCTCATTCGAGGGAACGAAACTAACCGACAATTATGTAGACGAAAGTGGAAACGGCTCATACTATGTGCTCAATGCCTATCCGTGGGGATATGCCGATAATTACTCAAATGCCGATGAGCGCTCCAATCTCAATATCGAATGGGCGGTCGATGCCGCTGGAAATCCGGTGCATCTTCCTGCTATTCATTTTGTGAAAGTTTATACGGCTGTAAATCAATATTGCGGTTGGCTGGGCGAAACTTCCACCGAAATAACGGGGGCAGAGGATTTGCACCCGTCAGCAATCATTTCAGGCATCAAACAAAATGAGGCGGATCAAACATTTTTATTGCTTAACAATCCAGTAAAAGACCAATTGATAATCGCTTCCGAAAGAAAACAAAACGTCTATATTTACGATTGCCTGGGAAGAAAACGAACCTCGTTCGATGTAGAAAGCGGAACGAATTACATTTCTTGCAGTCAACTGCCGCAAGGGATATATGTACTTGTAAATGGAGATCAAACAATCAAATTTATCAAACAATAATTTTTATTAATCATTAAAAAGTAACAAAATGAAAAAAACAAATTACTTTTTCCTGTTATTCTTGTTTGTAACAAGTCAGGTATTTGCACAACAGTCGCAATCGTTTGCCGAACATTGGTTCGGCATAAAACAGCAAAACGTGAAAAAAAGCGTGAAAACCGCTCCAAAGAAAGCGTTTGCAAAAGCAGGGTTGCGTTCTTCAACCATCCATCCGGGCGATATGATTACATTGGATTTAAGTGATCCGACCTACCCCGTGTCGTTCGATTTAGATACGAATCGCGTTTGGACTGAAACTTACAACGACGTTGATTATCCTTTTATTGAATTTAACGACAGCGCTTTTAGCTTCTCGCATTTAATTGGCGGCGAGGGTTCATCGTATGGAGGTTATGCCTGGGATGGATTCACATACAGCAAAAACGGCGACAATACCGATTATGGTACCGATTGGCTTAGTAATCAATGGGGCAATATGGCAGGCGGAGGTATTAAAACCGATGCCGAAGGAAATATACTGACAGATGAAAACGGGATAGTACTCGCCGATTCGGAAGCGCCTTATTTGTTAGGATACTGGACATCCTATATGGACGGTTACTACGACTATTCTATATTAACCGTACTTCTGGATGATGTGTATCAAGCCGAAGGAGTCTATGTGAACAACAGCCCATGGCCTTATTACGGAAACCTTCACAACGATGGATACGCCCGAGCGCTCGACCAAGACGGAGATTATTTCAAACTGATTATTCACGGATTGGATGAAAACTATGAAGACAATGGGAAAGAGGTTGAATATTATCTGGCCCAAAATGTAGGCGGAGGCATAGAAAATTTGCATCAAAGCGCCAATTGGGAATGGGTTGACTTGTCCGAATTAGGAGAAATTGGCGGAATTTATTTTACAATGGAATCTACCGATAGCGATCCATTGTATGGTATGAACACGGCCGCTTATTTCTGCATGGATAAACTGCAAGTAAAAAAAGTAGATACCACGCCGACTCATTTAAAAAACATAAAGGAAGAAAATACATTTAGCGTTTATTCCGATCCCTTGGTCGATTATGTTATTGTAAATACAACGACCAGCGGCATAGCGACTATTTATAATCTGTCGGGTCATGCAATGATGAGCGTAAATCTAAAAAACGGCAGCAATCGCATGGAAACTTCCGTATTGCCTAAAGGAGTTTATGTGTTGAAACTGAACGAAAATACCATTAAGTTCGTAAAGTAAGCAAAGTATTTAAAAAGGGATTATTCATGAAAAGTACATGAACAGTCCCTTTTTATATACAAAGGTGTCGTCTGCGTTCTCATTCCCACAAACAACAGAAATAAAGAATATAGATATATTACCACAAACTGACCAAACGATCCAGATCGGAAGCAAAAGCCTGCAAAGACGGATAGACGATCTGAGCGCCGGATTCCTCCAAAATGCGGTTAGGAAGAGGCCCTGTATTGACGGCAATGGTATAAATGCCAGCTGCCCGTCCGGATTCGATTCCTAAAGGAGCATTTTCCACTACCATAGCTTCTTCAGGTTGCAGGCGTCCTTTCTTCAGTCCCATCAAGTACGGTTCAGGATGCGGTTTTCCGTTTTGGACATCATAAGCCGTTACGATTAATTCTTTATCGAAAAAGCCCGGATAATGCTTTTCTAATTTTCCTAACAGGGAATGTTGTCCCGATCCCGTAACAATAATTCGTTGCAAACCCAATTCTTTCGTTTTTTTCAAAACTTCCAACGCACCCGGCATGGGCTTGGATTCTGGATATTCCAATTCGATAAACCGTTGCATTTTCTTTTCATAAATGGACTGTACTTCTTCCGGACTGGCATCGCGTCCGAATGTACGGTTGAAAAGAATCTGAATCGTTGATCGTCCTGTTCTTCCTTCAAACAGATAAAATTCTTCCTCTGAAGCTTTTATTCCTACGCTCGACAAGACCTCGCTCCATGCTCTCGCATGGCTTGGCATGGAGTCGTAAAGCACTCCGTCCATGTCAAATAATATGGCTTTAAGCATATCAAAGAAGAAGGGATTCGTATCCCGGTTTCTTCAACAATGCAAACATATTTTTTTTATAGGCTTCTACCCCCGGTTGATCAAAGGGATTAACTCCCAAGAGATAACCGCTGATTCCGCACGCTCTTTCAAAGAAATAGAGCAATTGTCCCAAATAGTATGCGTTAAGTTCGGGAAGAGAAATTCGGATATTGGGAACGCCTCCGTCTACATGCGCCAACTGCGTACCTAATTCGGCCATTTTGTTTACATAATCGACCCTCTTTCCTGCAAGGAAATTCAATCCGTCCAAATCCCGTTCATCGCAGGGAATTTCGACACAACACCGAGGATTGGCCACGGAAATGACCGTTTCGAAAATGCTTCGTTCCCCCTCCTGAATCCATTGACCCATTGAATGGAGATCGGTAGTAAAATCGACGGAAGCAGGGAATATGCCTTTGTTTTCTTTTCCTTCGCTTTCTCCATAAAGCTGTTTCCACCATTCGGAAACATAATGCAATTTGGGATGAAAATTAGCGAGTATTTCTATTTTTTTGCCACTCTTGTATAATTCATTCCGCACAACAGCATAAATCTCGGCAGAATTCTGATCAAACGGAATATCGCTTCCGCTTGCTTTTTCCATTGCCTCCGCTCCTTCCATAAAGAGCTGAAGGTCGATTCCCGCTACAGCGATGGGAAGCAGTCCAACCGGCGTCAATACAGAGAAACGTCCGCCCACATTATCCGGGATGACATAGGTTTTGTATCCTTCTTCATTAGCTAATGTTCTCAAAGCGCCCCGCGATTGGTCGGTTATGGCTACAATCCGTTCTTGGGCTTTTTGTTTGCCTGCCGTATCTTCCAATTGTTTTTTCAAAATGCGAAACGCCAGTGCAGGTTCGGTAGTTGTCCCTGATTTGGAAATATGAATCAAACCAAAAGATTTTCCTTTCAAGTAACGCAGCAATTCATGTAGGTAATCTTCACTGATATTATGACCCGCATAAACGATGACAGGCTTCGTATCTTCCAAAAAGTCGAAAGAACCGGACAAGGCGTCGATCACCGCTTTGGCACCCACATAACTGCCTCCAATTCCAATCACTACCACAACTTCGCATTGAGTCCGCAATTTTTCAGCAGTCTTCTGAATATCTGCAATTTCCTCTTTCGTTATAGAAGAAGGAAGATGTAACCATCCGAGGAAGTCACTTCCTTTTCCCGTTCCGTTTTCCAATGCTCTGTTGCAATTTTTTGCTTGAGAAGCGCAGGCGTCTACCTGCTCCTTCGTCACTTTTCCTAATGCTTTGCTAATGTCTAATGTAATCATAATTATTTAAACGTTTCCGTAAGTTTCCGTATAACTGTCGAAGCCGGTTTTCGTTCATATAGAATGGAATAAACCGCATCGAGTATCGGCATGTTTACTTTATATATATTATTGATTTCTTTGATGCATTTGGTTCCGTAATACCCTTCGGCAATCATTTCCATTTCCAATTGGGCTGTTTTTACGGAATAACCTTTCCCGATCATGGCGCCAAAAATTCGGTTTCGACTAAATCGCGAGTAAGCGGTCACTATTAAATCACCCAAGTAAACCGACTCGCAAATTTTTCTATCCAATGGAGATACAGCCTGAATAAACTTATCCATTTCGATAGCGGAATTTGACATGAATATCGCCTGAAAATTATCGCCGTATTTCAATCCGTGACATATTCCGGCAACAATGGCATAAATATTTTTTAACACGGATGCATATTCGATACCCGTAACATCTTTACTGATGGATGTTCGAATAAAATGCGTGTTGAACATGCTGGCCAATGTCTGTGCGAGTTCATCGGAAGAACAGCCTACCGTGAGGTAAGACAATCGTTCCAAAGCAACTTCTTCGGCATGGCAGGGACCTCCTAAAACGGCAATATGATCTGCTGGAACTTTGTAAAATTTTGTGAAGTAATCGGATACTAAAACATTTTCGTCCGGGACAATTCCCTTAATTGCCGAAATAATTATTTTGTCTTTGAGGGGTACATGCAGCTTTTGAAGGTGTTGTTTGAGATAAGGCGAAGGGGTAGCAAAAATCAATATATCGGAATTTCGCACCATTTCGTCTATATTGTGAAAAAATTGAATATTTTCAATATTGAATTTTACTGCAGTCAGATAAAAGGGGTTATGCCCCAACATCTTGAATTCTTCTATTTGTTCTGGACGACGCATATACCAATTGAATTGGGTTTGCGTCATGGAAATAATTTTGGCTAACGCCGTCGCCCAACTTCCACCGCCCATGATACCTACTTTCCCTGGAATATTGCTCATAGTCATTCTTATTTATTGCTTTCGGGGCGCATTTGCGGGAAAAACAGCACTTCCTGAATAGAAATTTGTCCCGTTAGTAACATTACCAATCGATCCATCCCGATGCCCATTCCGGAGGTAGGAGGCATTCCATATTCCAAAGCGCGTAGAAAATCCTGATCGATAAACATGGCTTCATCATCTCCTTTTTCTGATAATCGCAGTTGCTCTTCAAACCGTTCTCGTTGGTCAATAGGATCGTTCAACTCGGAATATGCGTTGGCTAATTCTTTCCCGTTAATCATTAATTCGAAACGCTCGGTAAGTTCTGGATTGCTTCGATGACGTTTGCAAAGCGGGGACATTTCTTTCGGATAGTCAATGATAAAAGTAGGTTGAATATAGGATTTTTCACATTTTTTGCTGAATATTTCGTCGATCAGTTTTCCTTTGCCCATGGTTTTATCTTCTTCTATATGCAATTGTTTGCACGCATTCCGCAATTGATCTTCGTTTAGGCCGGTAATGTCGACGCCCGTATTTTCGCGGATAGCGTCGATCAGCGTAATCCGTTGGTAAGGCGCTTTGAAATTGATCTTGTGATCGCCTACTTTTACTTCGGTTGTTCCCAAAACATCCAAACAAATTTTTTCCAGCAATTGTTCTGTGAATTTCATCATCCATCGATAATCTTTATAGGCAACATAAATTTCCATCACCGTAAATTCCGGATTGTGCGTTCGATCCATTCCTTCGTTGCGAAAATTACGGGAAAATTCGTATACTCCCTCAAATCCTCCGACTATCAATCGTTTCAAATATAATTCGTTGGCAATTCGAAGATACAAAGGGATATCCAAAGCATTGTGATGCGTAACAAAAGGACGGGCGGCCGCTCCTCCAGGAATACTCTGCAAAACAGGCGTATCCACTTCGAGGTATCCGCATTCGTTAAAAAAACGACGCATAGAATTGAATATTTGCGTCCGTTTCAGAAAAATATCTTTTACCCCTTCATTCACAATTAAATCTACATATCGTTGGCGGTAACGCATTTCAGGGTCTTCAAAAGCGTCGTAAGCCACTCCCTCTTTATATTTTACGATCGGAAGCGGTCGCAAAGACTTGGCAAGTACCACCAGATGATCAACATGCACCGAGATTTCTCCCATTTGCGTACGGAAAACATATCCTTTTACGCCAATAAAATCGCCAATATCCAGCAACTTTTTAAATACGACATTATATAAATCCTTGTCTTCGCCCGGACAAAGGTCGTCGCGGCTGATATACAACTGTATTCGTCCCGCCGAATCTTGCAACTCTACGAACGAAGCTTTGCCCATGATTCTCCGACTCATGATTCGTCCGGCGATGGATACCTCTTTTCGCGGCGCATCGTCTTTGAATTCTTCTTTTATATCTCTGGAATAATTATTTACAAGATATTCTTCCGCTGGGTAAGGGTTAATTCCTTTGTTGCGGAGTTCTTCCAAACTTTGCCGACGAAATATTTCCTGTTCACTTAAATTGAGGGTATTCATACTGTCATAATTTTGAGGAATCGGTACAAAGTTACTATTTTATTAATAAAAATCTGCATAAAACCATAAAGTTATCTGCACTTTTTTTAGCTTTCCCAACTTTCAGGATAAAATATACGACACGCAAACATCAGATTATCTTTTGAATAGCGCTTTGTTATACAAAAAAATCGTAACTTTGTCCAAATGTTACATAAAACGCGAGCTATTGTTTTTTACAACTTGAACTATAGCGATACCTATTCCATCGTTCATGTTTTTACGGAAGAATTCGGTCCCGTTTCTTATTTGGTTGCTAAATCAAAAGGAAAGAAGACGCGAGTTCCTAAATCCATTTTTCATCCTTTATCCGTTGTAGATTTGGAAGTTGAGCATCACAACTTACGCGAAATTCAGAGAATCAAGGAAGCCCGGATACATGTCCCGTTGCCATCTCTATTGGACAATCCGATAAAAAGCGCTATTTGCATGTTTTTGGCGGAATTTCTCAGTAAAGTGACCCAGGAAGCGCAAGCCAACAAACAGCTGTTTGGTTATATTTTTCATTCACTTCAGGTTTTGGATTTGAGCGAAAAAAACTATGTAAATTTTCACTTAGCGTTTATGATTCGCCTGAGTTTATTCCTTGGATTCTATCCCGATGCAAGCAACTATGCCAAAGGGACGTATTTTGATATGCAAAACGGCGTTTTTACCCCCTACAAACCTCCTCGCAGCCACTTTCTGAATCCAGACGAAAGTTTGGCGTTTCATCGTTTGATGCGCATGAACTATCAAAATATGAGATATTTCAAATTTTCCCGACACGAACGCAAGGAAATCATTATGCGTATTTTAGAATATTATCGTTTGCATCTGATCCATTTTTCGGAGATAAAGTCTTTGGAAATCTTTCATGAAGTTTTTGGCTAATTCAGATTAAAATTTTACTTTTGCATCGCTTTAGGCCGATAAGAAACGCCCTTGTAGTTCAATGGATAGAACGGAAGTTTCCTAAACTTTAAATTCGGGTTCGATTCCCGGCGAGGGTACAAGGTAAAACGCCAGCAAACTATTAATTAGCGTGTTGGCGTTTTTGTTTTATTGTTTGTTGCAAGATTCTGGCGAAATACTTCAAAATATAATTTTCATTAACAAATGCAACTTAAATCAGGACCGTGTTTCCGGCATCGGCTGTAGTTTTTTATCTCGAACTACGCTTCGCCAGCACAAGGCTATCCACTTTCGGCACAAAGACGTATGTTACTCATTCAACGATTGCGGGTTTTCTTGGAAGGAATTTTGTTGATAACTTTTTTTGAGACCTTTCCTTGGGAACGCTTATTTTTTTATATCTTTACCGCATTAAATAATAGAATTCGATTGTATGTCAGAAAAAAACAACTCAGGGCTTATTCCTTTTGTCCATTTACATGTTCACTCTTATTTTTCGCAATTAGACGGAATGTCGTCTATCAAAGGTTTAGTTGATAAAACAGCCCGGTGCGGAATGAAAGCGCTTGCTCTTACCGATCATGGCAACATGTTTGGCATTAAAGAGTTGTATGATTATGTAAAGAAGAAAAACAAAAGTTTGCCGGATAACCAGAAAATTAAGCCCATTTTTGGAGTGGAGGCTTATTGCGCCCGCCGTACGCGGTTCGATAAGACGGAAAAAGAAGATGGGCGTGGATGGCATTTGTTGCTGCTGGCTAAAAATAAAAAGGGTTATCAAAACTTATGTAAACTTGTTTCCACTTCTTGGATCGACGGACATTATTATAACCCGCGCATCGACAAAAATTGTTTGGAGGAATACAGCGAAGGCTTGATTGTCGCTTCAGCTTGTTTGGGCGGAGAAATTCCTCGTAAAATAACGGATGGCGACAGGACAGGAGCTGAACAGGCGGTTCTCTGGTTCAAAAAAGTGTTTGGCGACGATTTTTACTTGGAACTTCAACGGCACAAAACCGATAAGGAAGGGGGCGATCAAACCGTCTATTCCAAGCAAACAGTGGTCAACGAAGCTTTGTTGGAATTGGCGGAGAAAACCCAAACCAAAATAATCTGTACCAATGATGTCCATTTTGTGGAAGAAGAACATGGAGAGGCTCATGATCATTTGATTTGCTTGGGAACAGGGAAAGATTTGGACGATCCCAACCGGTTGCGTTATACCAAACAAGAATGGTTTAAGTCGGTTGAAGAAATGAATGCCGTCTTTTCCGATTTGCCGGAAGCGTTGAATAATACAGTGGAAATAGCAGATAAAATTGAAGAATATTCAATTGATTCCGAGCCAATTATGCCACTCTTTCCTATTCCTGAATCGTTTGAAACAGAGGAAGAATACAGGAAAAAATATACGGAAAGCGAACTGCGGGAAGAATTCAACCGAGAGGATGCCGGACGTTTTGACAAATTGGGAGGATATGACAAAGTCATCCGCATCAAGCGGGAAGCAGATTATTTGAGGGAATTGACCCTGCAAAAAGCGCTCGTCCGTTACCAGAATCCCATTCCTCCGGATGTCTTGGAGCGTCTGGAATACGAACTGGAAACCATGAAAACCATGGGTTTTCCCGGATACTTTCTGATTGTACAGGATTTTATACAGGCTGCCCGCCACATGGGCGTGGCAGTGGGGCCGGGGCGCGGTTCGGCTGCCGGTTCGGCGGGTGCTTATTGTCTGGG
>WRFY01000096.1 GCA_009783445.1 Candidatus Azobacteroides sp.
ATATTTACTGATAAGTTTTAATATTTATATTTATTCATTTGCTTATCATTATTTTAAGTTTATAAGTGTGTATTTATTTGAGACGCTTAGTATAGATAGAAAAAATATAAACGATTGATGATATGAAGGTTGGTAAAATTGTTTTGATGGTCATTGCGGCAGTAATCTTGGCGGCAACATTTAAGTTTTTATGGGATAGTTCTCGTCCTGAGGCAGCGGCCTATGAAATTATATCTCCTCGAAGAGGCGATATTGAAAACACAACAACGGCCACCGGAAATATCGAACCCCGAAACGAAACCGCAGTGAAACCCGATGTAGCCGGCATTATTTCGGAGATTTTGAAAGAAGTCGGAGAAACCGTTAATGAAGGCGACGTGATTGCTATTTTGAAAATCATTATCGACGTGGGGCAGTTGAATGCGGCGGAATCTCATTTGCGGGTAGCCCAAATCAGTTTGGAGCAGTTGCAAAAAGATTACGAACGTCAAAAAATGCTGTTTGAAAA
Source organism: Candidatus Azobacteroides sp. (assembly GCA_009783445.1). Lineage (GTDB taxonomy): Bacteria > Bacteroidota > Bacteroidia > Bacteroidales > Azobacteroidaceae > Azobacteroides. Next base: position 509 of record WRFY01000096.1, read on the forward strand.
TGACGTTATTTCCCGGAACGAATACGAAGTTTCCGAAGCCGCCTACCGCAAAGCAGTGGAAGAAGAGGAGAATGCCGAAGACGCTTTGCAGATCGTAAAAAACGGCTATGCACGACGATCCGATTCAGTGAATAATACGGAAGTTCGCGCTCGATCTTCAGGCACCATTCTCGACATTCCGGTCAAAGTGGGCGATTCCGTAATCAACAGCAATCCCTTCAACGAAGGAACGACGATTGCAGTAATCGCCAATATGGACGATTTGATTTTCAGGGGAACGATTGACGAAACCGAAGTAGGAAAAATCCAGACCGGGATGCTTATCAAGATATCCGTAGGAGCGCTCAGTGATGAAACGGTGGAAGCGGTATTGGAATACATTGCTCCGAAAGGAAAAAAGGAAAACGGATCGGTCTTATACGAAATTAAAGCGGCTGTCAAAACGCCTCCACGAACAGTGATTCGAGCGAATTACAGCGCCAATGCCAATATCGTCACCGATGAGGCTAAGGATGTGATTATCATTCCCGAAAGTTCGATTGAATTTGACAAAGGACTTGCTTATATCTATGTTTTGATGGAAGATACGCGCGAACAATCGTTTATAAGAAAACAGATTGAGATCGGCTTATCGGATGGAATCAACGTAGAAGTGAAATCCGGTCTAAATCTGACGGATCGAATCAGAGGACCGCAGATCCGCTCCCAGACAGAAAAATAAATTAACACATAATATTTCACGAACATGAAACGAGCATGTACTTTTTTGTTATTCAGCCTATTGATTGTTTCTAACGGGATAATGCAAGCCCAACAAAAAACAGTTGAAGAAGAGAGAAGGGAGTTAGAAGAATTGTTGCGCCGGCAAAAAGATTTGATGAATCAACCCGCGAACGCGATCCCTGCGAAAGAGGTATCGCCGGATACGATCGATCCAGTAGAAAAAGAGAAGCGGGAACTGGAAGAACTGTTGCGTCGGCAAAAAGAATTGATGAATCAACCCGCGAACACGCCCCCTGCGAAAGAGGCGGCGCCGGATAAGACTGTTCCATCGGAAAACTCGCAAGTGAATAGAGTTCCGCCAAAAGATCCTGAACCAGAAAGAGCTCCGCAGGAAGAATTGCGGACAAAAACTGTTCCATCGAACGAACAGGCGCCTCCGGCTGCAATTGTAGAACAGGCAAAACCAGCCCCATCCCCATCCTCAGTTCCAGTTTCAGCGCCAGTCAGTGAAAAAATCGCACAAGATGCGAGATTGAATAGCCGATGGTCGCTCGAAAAATGTATTCAGTACGCCATCGACCACAATATCAGCATCAAACAATTGCAACTTCAGCAAGAAGACGCCAAAATACAATACAGTACGGCCAGAAACAGCCGCCTTCCCAACGTAAATGCCTCTGTCGATCAGGAATGGAGTTTCGGACGTCAGGCCGACTTGATCGGCAATTACGGCACATGGAATCAATCGACCCTCTCCTTTGGCGTTCAAAGTGAAATTCCTATTTTTACCGGATTCCGGATTCCCAATCAAGTAGAACATACGCGATTGGAAATCAATGTGGCTCTTCAAAATTTGGAAAAAGCGAAAGAGGATTTGTCGTTGAATATTACTTCCTTGTTTTTGCAAGTTCTTTTTTCGAGAGAAGTATTGAAGATCAACGAAGAACAGTTGGACTTGAGTAAAACGCAAGTGGAACGCACCAAATTGCTTATTCAAGCGGGGAGCATTCCCAAATCGCAATTATTCGATATTGAAGCGCAAGTCGCAAAAGATGAAGTAGCGGTTGTCAATGCGCAAAACGACTTAGATTTGGCTTTGTTGGATTTGGCGCAAAGCCTCGAATTGGAAAGAAATACCAATTTTGATATTTATGTTCCCGATTTTAGCGACGATGTTATTTCACGTTACGAGAGCAGTTTAAGGCCTCCTGACGTCATTTATGAACATGCCTTGAATATCAAGCCGGTTATTTTGGGACAGGAATCGAAAGTGGAAAGTTCCGTCAAAGCCTTGAATGTGGCCAAATCGGGATATTATCCGCAATTGAGTTTTTCGGTAGGAATCGGAAGCGCCTTCAATCATGTTTATACGCCTAAAGAACAAATCAATTTGATTACGAATCAACCGATTGTTTTGAATCCGCCTCTTTCGGAACAGTTGAAGGATTACGGAAGCCGATTATTTGCCTTTCATCTGACGATTCCTATTTTCAATCGTTGCGAAGTGCGGAATCAAGTGCGCAGCGCCCAGATCAACATTATGAATCAGCAATTAATTTTAGAAAACAATAAAAAGACATTGTACAAGGAAATTCAGACGGCGCATAAAAATGCGACGGGCGCACGGGAAAGATACCGCGCTTCCAGTCGTGCGGTAAAGTCGGCTTCCGAATCGTTTGATTTCGTCCGGCGGCATTACGAATTGGGGAAAGCGACCGTTTTCGAATTCGATGAAGCGCGGACAAGATATATACAAAGTTTTTCGGAACAAGTGCAGGCCAAGTATGAATATATTCTCCGTACTAAAATTCTGGACTTTTACAATGGAATCCCGATCCGCTTATAAGCATTTGCGTACGGGAGGCATACTTCTCTTTGCCTGTCCGTAAGTTAAAATACCCTGTCCTCCAGTTAAGAAATAACTGGAGGACAGGGTATTTTTATGGCTGTTAATCAAGGGATGTCCCTTTAAGATTCTTTTTCTTTGTAATTAAATCGGTTTTTGAGTTCTTTGTCGATTAAATTCATCACATTATCAACCTCTTGCCGCAAATCTTGTTTTTGACTTTTCATTTCCTGAAGAAACTTTTTTTGAAGATATAGATGAAATTTAGCTCCGGGATCGTTCAACAGTTTCGAAACATGCATTTTTCCCGAAGAATCTATGGGAGCTTTTGAGCCTATATAAGTGGTAAAATTATTGCGCCGATCTCCAAAAATCGCCCCATCTGCGCCTACTCGATTAGGAAACTCAACTGTGTAAAGACGGGTGATTTCTTCCGATAATTTAGGGTTTTCAATCAGTCGTAAATAACCGGAAAATTTGAAACTTTCAAAGCGGCTATTGTCATAAGTAAAGTATTGGGTACTTATTAAATATTGGCTATTGGCATCAATAAACGCGGTATCGATTCTGTGTTCGTTCATTTGTACCCAAATACTGTCATAGTAATCAAGTATAGGTTGAAAGTTATCAAACCAGCCCAATCTTTCCTTGACCATGCCTAAATCATTCCTTGTGCCGATTAAAAAATTCTTTTCCAATTCGCGTTCCTGCCTTTTCTCGCTCCAATTGTGAAACCAGAGCGTAATATTCACTGCGACAATGATAATAAACACTTCCCAAAGAAAGTCGCTGATTCGTTCCTTTCCTCTTTTCTTTTTGTCCGTCAAGGACTGCAACGCATGTTTGGCGTGTTCCCGGATTAATTCTTCTTCTGCCATAATATCAGTAATTTATGAATTTAAAATTTTGTTTGTTAAATATTTGCGACAAAGTTACGGTTTTTTCCCGGGTTCAAAATACACGGAACAAAATTATAAGTTTTAAGTAAGGCAGAGGATTTATAGATTTTGAGGGTTAAGAAAAAATTTGAATTATAAAGTTTATCCGCTAAGTCCGAAAGGACTTAGCGGATAAACTTTATAATTATACACGTCGACTACTTGACACGGTTGGACGATAAAAGCCGGGAGTTAATAAAAAGTGCCCGTTCATACATTCCACAACTATCTGATTGATTTGAACGATATTTTCGGTTAAGATTCTTTTTCTTTGTAATTGAACCGGTTTTTGAGTTCTTCATCAATTAAATGAATCAGTTTCTCAGTCCCTTGTTGCAAGTCTTGTACTTGAACCTTCATCTCCTGAAGAACCAGCTTTTGATAATATATATAATACTTAATTCCGGGATCGTTCAACAGTTTCGAAACATGCATTTCTCCCGAAAAATCCATGGAAACTTTTGAACCTATATAAGTGGTAAAGTTATGTCGCTGCTCATCAAATATCTTCGTATTTCCCATTACTCGATTAGGAAACTCGACTGTGTAAAAACGGGAGATTTCTTTCGATAGTTCAGCGTTTTCAATCAGTCGTAAATAACCCGAAGATTTGAAATTTTCAAAGCGGCTGTTGTCATAAGTAAAGTAATAGTTATTTCTTAAATATCGGCTATTAGCATCAATAAAGGCGGCATCGATTCTGTGTTCGTTCATTTGTACCCAAACGCTGTCGTAATAATCAAGTGTAGGTTGCAAATCATGCCAGACCAATCTGTCCTTGACTCCGGCTAAATCATTCCTTATGCCGATTAAAAAATTCTTTTCTAATTCGCGTTCCTGTCTTTTTTCGCTCCAATTGTGAAACCAGAGCGTAATATTCACTGCGACAATGATAATAAACACTTCCCAAAAAAAGTCGCTGATTCGTTCCTTTCCACTTTTCTTTTTGTCCGTCAAGGACTGCAACGCATGTTTGGCGTGTTCCCGGATTAATTCTTCTTCTGCCATAATATCAATAATTTATAAATTTAAAATTTTGTTTGTTAAATATTTATGACAAAGTTACGATTTTTCTTCGGGGTTTGAAATGCCCGGAACCCAATTCATAATTACAAAAACTTTTCATATCTTTGCATCAAACAGTAAACAAAAAGAAGACGATGATGGAACTTTCATTAGACCTGAACAAACGTTATACCTACGCCGACTACTTGACATGGTTGGACAATAAAAGCAGGGAATTGATACATGGTTTTATCCAAATGATGTCGCCTGCCCCGCGTGTGGCACACGCAGAGGTTAGTCAGAAAATCTCATTGCATTTGGGATTATATGTCTTTAATAACAAAGGCAATTGTAAAGTGTTTACGGCTCCTTTTGATGTTCGTTTCCCAAAACAGGGAGAAACCGCCGACGACAAAATCGATACGGTCGTGCAACCGGATATTTGCGTGATCTGCGATTCATCGAAATTGGACGAACGGGGATGTTGCGGCGCACCGGACATGATTGTCGAAATTCTATCTCCTTCTACGCTCAAAAAAGATGTAACGGATAAATTTGCTTTATACGAAGAATCCGGAGTAAAAGAATATTGGATCGTTCATCCTCAAGCCAAAGCTATCAACGTTTTTCTCTTACAAGACGACGGCAAATATGATGAGGGGACGCTTTATGAATTGAAAGGAAAAGTGCCTGTCCATACCTTCAACAACTATCTGATCGATTTGAACGATATTTTCGGTTAAGATTCTTTTTCTTTGCATTTAAATAAACCAGTTTTTGAGTTCTTTGTCGATTTCCTGTATAATTTGAAGGGAGAGAAAAATTTAACAATGAATAACAACGAAAATCAAAAAGAGCGATTTGAAACGCCGGCCAATAATGAGCAATTTGCCGCAAGCGGGGCATTATTTCGTCCGAACGGCAAGTGCGGAACATTACCCTTTGGCGCCTGTACCAATTTTGGTAAAGCCTTCGTCCGCATGTTGCTGACGTGTCAACAGCATACGGACGACAGCAGGACAATGACAACGTAGCATATAAGGTCACAGTATTGTTGACAATGAAGCGAAAAATTGACAAAAAATATGTCCTGTAATTTTAAAATAAAAGTTAAATTCATTGGATTCCTGTTGCTTTTAGCAGTCTTAGGCATGGTAGGCGTAGCGTTTAACTCATGCAAATCTACCAATACCGGATACAAACGACTTACTTATGATGAAGGCGTAGTAATCAACGGTATAAAATGGGCGACCCGCAACGTAGATGAATTCGGCACATTTGCGCAGACGCCTGAAAGTGCGGGGAAATTTTACCAATGGAACAGAAAAAAGGCGTGGAACGTCATCGGCAATGTAATCGATTGGGATACGACTATTTCCGAAAGCGATATTTGGGAAAAATCCAACGACCCAAGCCCTGTGGGTTGGCATGTCCCTACTATTAAGGAAATTGAAACCCTATTTGACGATGACAAAGTAAGTAATGAACGGACAACCAAAAATGGGATAAACGGCAGAAAATTTACCGACAAAGCGACAGGTAATTCTATATTTCTGCCTGCCGTGGGCGGTCGCAACGGCAGCGACAGTAAGCTGTTTTACGATGGCAACACCGGCTGGTATTGGAGCAGTTCGCCAAGCAACATTCACGGCGCGCACGGTCTGGGCTTCGGCAGCGATAAAGCGTACTGGGGTGGTAGCAGTCGCAGCCACGGATTTAGTGTCCGTCCTGTCGCAGATTAAATCCAAATTTATTTATCAATTTTAATAATGAAAGCATAGAGGGAGAATGACAACAAAAATGCAAAAAGAACGACAGTAAAATATGAAAAAATAAATATACAATGAGAAACGCGATAATCATTTTAATTATTTGCATGATGGTAAGTTGCGGACAAAAATCGGTTACTTATGATGAAGGCGTAGTAATCAACGGTATAAAATGGGCGTCCCGCAATGTGGATGAATTCGGCACATTTGCCCCGACGCCCGAAAGTGCGGGAAAATTTTATCAATGGAACAGGAGAAAAGCATGGAACACAATAGTAGACACTCTTAAAGGTTGGGACAAATCTATACCGGGCGGCTTTTTTTATTGGTACAGAATCAATGACCCAAGTCCGAAAGGTTGGCGTGTGCCTACCGTTGATGAAATTACTTCTTTATATGATGTAGAGAAAGTAAGAAGCGAATGGGTTACCCAAAATGGCATAAACGGTACAAAATTTACCGACCTTGCCACCGGCAACAGTATTTTCTTGCCTGCTTTGGGGTTTCGTTCCGAATATTACGGAAGGCTCTATGAAATAGAAAAAGGCTACTATTGGACAAATGACAGGAGTTTTGGCAATTTGGGCGTCTGTTTATTCTTCACATACCTTGATGAAAGAAACGCCAAAGGAATGGGGATTGATGCAAACGTGTACGTTACCGACCGCAGTCCAAGTCTTGCCGATGCTCTTCCTATACGCCCGACAGCAAAATAAAATCGACCGCTTGTGCATTTAAACATTAAAAGCAAAACAGCAAGATCGAATTATTTCTGGTTGTTCGCAACAGGAAGGAAATACAATTTCGTATTTAACTCAGATTTTTGTACCTTTGTCCCTTGATGGGAAGAATAATTGCAATTGATTATGGAAAAAAAAGGACGGGGCTGGCCGTTTCCGACCCTTTAAAGATAATCGCTGGCGGACTTGCCACTGTGGCAAGTCAAGAGGTAATTGCTTATCTGACAAAATATATCAAAGAAAACGATGTAGAATTGCTCCTTGTGGGCGAACCTCGCCAAATGAATTATTTGCCTTCGGAAAATATGCTGCGGGTGGAAATTTTCAAAGAAAAATTGCAAAAAGCGCTTCCAGCGAAAGAAATTAAAATGGTAGACGAACGGTTTACTTCTGTTCTGGCGCATCGAACGATGATTCAAGCCGGCTTGAAAAAAACGAGGCGGCAAGACAAAGCTTTAGCGGATGAAGTGAGCGCAACTATCCTATTACAAACCTATTTAGAATCAACAAGAAAATGACGCTTCCAATTTTTTTATATGGCCATCCCATATTACGAAAAGTGGCAAAGGACATTCCTTTAGATTATCCGAATCTTAATACACTGCTGGATAATATGTTTGAAACAATGTATCAAGCGGAGGGCGTGGGATTGGCCGCTCCTCAAATTGGTCTGGAAGATCGGATTTTAGTGATCGATTTAAGCCCTTACAAAGAATACGATCCTTCGTGTGACGGATTTAAAAAGATTTTTATCAATGTTCATATCTTGGAACGAGACGGAACAGAAGAAATCATGGAGGAAGGCTGTCTTTCTATTCCTACGATCCACGAAAAAGTACCCCGCTTGTCGCGGATACGCATACAGTATCTGGACGAAAATCTTCAAGCTCACGACGAAATTTTTGAAGGACACAAAGCGCGCGTAATTCAACATGAATACGATCACTTGGAAGGCGTCCTTTTTATCGACCATTTGACAGGAATGCGTAAACAAATGATCCGCTCCAAGTTAAACAAAATCATGAGCGGAAAGGTCAGTTGTTCTTACAAGGTACGAATCCATTAACCCATTTGGAAAGACGGGATTTAACATTTTCCACTTCACTTGCACGGATGAGCAAAGTCATTTCGCCCTCCGCTTCCATTTTGCGGGAAATAATTTCTATATTTTCTTCCTTGATGATCCGCATGATCCCGTTGAGCGAAGCATAGTCGAAGGTAAATGAAACTGATTCCCCCTTCATTTTTTCAATGAGCGCCGCCTTCTCAATAGCCGCCTGAGCCGCCGCTCGGTAAGCGGCAATCAAACCGGAAACGCCCAATTTGACGCCTCCGAAGTACCGGACGACAACCACCAGAATATCGGTCAATTCATGGGAGCGGATCACTCCCAATATAGGTTTTCCCGCGGTCGACGAAGGCTCTCCGTCGTCGTTTACACGGAAAAGACGGCAATCTGCTCCCAAACGATAAGCCCAGCATACATGCCGCGCATCGTAGTATTGTTTCCGGTAGCCGGCAACAATTTCTTTCACCTCCCCCGTTGTTTGCACCGGAACGGCAAAAGAAATAAATTTGCTTCGTTGTTCGGTTACGCATCCTTCCGAAAGAGCTGCAATTGTCTTGTAAAAATCCATGCCGGCAACGAATGGTTGATGATTTTCTCAGTAAGCTCTTGCAAACAAGACCCGTTGCGGGGAAGGTTTTCCGGTGATCATATCCGTTCCGGCTACCTTTTCTCCATACAGAGGAATGCACCGGATTGTCGCCTTGGTTTCGTCCTTGATGAGCGCTTCCGTTTCGGGCGTTCCATCCCAGTGGGCTAAAATGAATCCGCCTTCTTCTATTCTCTCCTTGAATTCGTCGTAAGTATCTGCCGTAACGGTTTGAGCCGTCCGAAACTCCAAGGCTTTCCGATAAATATTTTGTTGGATATCGTCCAACAGATTCTTCACATAAACGCCGATATTTTCGATGGAAACGGTTTCTTTGGCGAGCGTATCGCGGCGAGCTACTTCGATCGTTCCGTTTTCCAAATCGCGTGCTCCCAGCGCCAAACGGACGGGTACCCCCTTCAGTTCGTATTCGGCAAATTTCCATCCCGGTTTTTTATTGTCTGTCGAATCGTATTTGAAAACAATGCCTTGCGCCTTCAGTTCTTTAGCAATTTCTTCTACCTTTTCGCCGATGGCGGCTAAGCCGTTTTCATCCTTAAAAATGGGAATAATGACAACTGGATAAGGCGCCAATTTTGGAGGAAGCACCAAGCCGTTGTCGTCGGAATGCGACATGATGAGCGCACCCATCAGACGGGTGGAAACGCCCCACGAGGTCGACCAGACATATTCCCGTTTTCCTTCCTTATCTAAATATTGCACATCGAATGCTTTGGCAAAATTTTGTCCCAGAAAATGCGAAGTACCCGCCTGCAAGGCTTTCCCATCCTGCATCAAAGCCTCGATGCAATAGGTATCCAATGCGCCGGCAAAACGTTCGCTGGGCGTTTTGATCCCTTTGATCACAGGAATTGCCATGTATTGTTCCGCAAAATCAGCATAAACGTTCAGCATCCGCATCGTCTCTGCCACTGCTTCCTCTTGGGTAGCATGAGCCGTATGGCCTTCCTGCCAGAGAAATTCGGCGGTACGTAAAAACAGGCGAGTACGCATTTCCCACCGAACTACATTGGCCCATTGGTTGATTAAAATAGGTAGATCGCGGTAGGATTGAATCCATCCTCGGTAGGTATTCCAAATGATGGTCTCCGAAGTGGGGCGAATGATCAATTCTTCTTCCAATTTGGCTTCGGGATCGACGATGACGCCTTTTCCTTCGGGATCATTTTTTAAACGGTAATGAGTGACGACAGCACATTCTTTGGCAAAACCTTCTACATGGTCGGCTTCTTTACTCATAAAAGATTTGGGAATGAATAGCGGAAAATAGGCGTTGACATGTCCGGTTTCTTTAAACATTTCGTCCAACTGCTTCTGGATTTTTTCCCATATTGCATAGCCGTAAGGCTTGATCACCATGCAACCGCGAACGGCCGAATTTTCAGCTAAATCTGCTTTGATTACCAAATCGTTATACCATTGAGCGTAATTTTCGTTCCTTGGCGTGAGTTCTTTTATTTCTTTTGCCATTTTTGCTTGTTTTTATTATTTTCATTTGCGAATACAAAAGTACAAAAATTATTGCGTAACTTTGTATGTTCCAAATTTCAATTCAAGTATGGCAAAAAGAAAGCCTGCGGCATCAAAAAAAAGGACGGGCCGGGGATATCTTAAATGGAAAGACTTTTTTACAAGCAATGCAACTCAATATATTACCGGTTTAATCATTTTTGCATTCGCCATTTATGCGGGCATATCTATGATCTCGTTTTTCTTTACTGGGGCGGCCGATCAAAGCAAAGTGGAAGGTCTCTCTTTATTCCATTTCGGCACAGTAGAAGGAATTGAAAACTGGACCGGCAAACGGGGCGCTATTCTAAGCAATATTCTCATGAATGAATGGTTCGGCGTTTCTACCTTTTTCTTATTGGGGTTTGCTCTGTTTGTTGCGTTTCGTTTAATGAATATTTATCATTTTTCCTTACTGCGCTGCTTTATCATACAAACTATTCTGATGGTATGGACTTCTGTAGCCCTGACGTTTTTGTTTGGTTCTTTTTTCAAAGATAGCGCCTTATTTATCGGTGGAAAGCACGGTTTTATCATGTCGGACGTTCTGAAAAACAATTTTGGAATTCCCGGCACTTTTTTGATTATTCTGTTGATTTTTCTCATCATCATGACCATCATTAACGCCCAAACCATTCCTTTTTTAAATAAATTCTTTCGAATGAAAAATAACGCAAAAGGAAAAGAGGAACCGAAAGTGAGAAAGAATGCGAACGAAGAATATGACGAATATGAGGAAGACGAAGAGGACGAGGAGGATGAGGAAGACGAAGAAGACGAAGAGGAAAAGATTGTAGACAAAAGAAAAAGAGAGATGCCTCTTGTTCGCAAAAATTCGAAAGAAGAAGAAGAGAGGAAAAAATTCGTAATTATTAAACCAGAGGACGATTGGATGGATAGGGGGAAAGAGATCGAACCGAAGGAAAAAAATGGAAAAGAAAACGCTCTTACAAATGGGACTGTAGAAGGAAGCCCTTACGACCCTACTTTGGAGTTAGGCCATTATGTGTTTCCTTCTTTGGATTTGTTGAAAAAATACGATTCGAACGATACCCAAATCGATTACGATGAGCAAAATGAAAATAAAAACAATATCATTAAAACGCTCGAGCATTATCGAATCCAAATCAAATCGATCAAAGCGACGGTAGGCCCAACGATTACTCTGTATGAAATCATTCCGGAAGATGGGATACGAATTGCGAAAATAAAAAATCTGGAAGACGATATTGCCATGAGTCTAAAGGCGATGGGAATCCGGATCATTGCTCCGATGCCGGGCAAAGGAACCATTGGCATTGAAGTTCCCAACAAAGACCCCAAAATCGTTTCCATGTATTCGATTATCGCTTCCAAAAGATACCAGGAATCGAACTACGAACTGCCGATTGCTTTAGGAAAAACCATTACCAACGAGGTATTTATGGTCGATTTGGCCAAGATGCCGCACTTGTTGATGGCCGGCGCAACTGGTCAGGGAAAATCGGTGGGATTGAATGCCGCCATTACTTCATTATTGTACAAGAAGCATCCGGCTGAATTGAAATTTGTATTGATCGATCCGAAGATGGTCGAATTCAGCATTTACTCAATAATCGAAAAGCATTTCTTGGCTAAACTTCCCAATGAGGAAAACCCGATTATTACCGATTTCACCAAGGTTATTTATACTTTGAATTCGTTGACGAAGGAAATGGACGATCGGTATCAGCTTTTGAAGGAAGCAGGATCCTTGCGAAACGTCAAAGAGTACAACGAAAAATTCATCAACCGCCACCTCAATCCCTTAAAAGGGCATCGTTATTTGCCCTATATCGTTGTAATCATCGATGAATTCAGCGATTTGATTATGACTGCCGGAAAAGAAATCGAATTGCCGATCGCTCGAATTGCTCAGAAAGCGCGCGCGGTAGGCATTCACATGATTATCGCTACTCAACGTCCGACTACCAGCATCATTACCGGAACAATCAAAGCGAATTTCCCTGCCCGCGTGGCATTCCGGGTGATCTCGATGATTGATTCCCGCACCATTTTGGATGCTCCGGGCGCTAATCAGCTGATCGGGCGGGGCGATTTGCTGTTCTCGCAGGGAAGCGACATGACGCGGGTGCAATGCGCTTTTGTAGATACGCCCGAAGTAGATAAGATATCCCGTTTCATCGGCGAACAGCAGGGTTATCCCACGGCGTTCGAACTTCCCGAATATTTGGGCGAAGAAGTCGAAAAACCGGGAGCCGTCGATTTATCGGACAAAGATCCTTTGTTTGAAGAAGCCGCTCGTTTGATTGTGATTCACCAGCAAGGTTCAACCTCTTTGATACAACGCAAGTTTGAAGTGGGTTACAACCGCGCCGGACGATTGATGGATCAATTGGAAGCCGCCGGAATTGTGGGGCCGGGACGCGGCAGCAAGCCTCGCGAAGTATATGTTGTCGACGAATATCATTTGGAACAAACTTTAAATACATTGAAATGAGGAAGACATTAATTCATAGTTTTTTTCTTAGCGGTCGAAAGGCGGGGAGGTACAATTTCCGATTCCTTGCGATCGCCTGCGTTTGTTTATTAGGAGGAGGTATGACAGGTTTTGCCCAAAACGCCAAGGTGAAAGAATACCTCGATCAATCGGCCAGCGCTTTTACTAAAGCCGGCGCTTTATCCGCTTATTTTACAATGAACATCAAAGATGTATCCAACAAAATAACGGAAAGTTTCGATGGAACCATCGAATTGAAAGAAGCAAAATTTCATATGGATACGCCCGATATGGAAACTTGGTTTGACGGGAAAACTCAATGGGTTTTGCAAAAAAAATGGGACGAAGTGAATGTCAGCGAACCCAAGGAACAGGAAATACAATCGATCCATCCGGCTTTTATTTTCAGTATCTACCAGAAAGGATGCTCTTACAAATATCTCGGCGAAAAGAAAGATACGAAGGGGCGGAAAGTTCAGGAGTTGGAATTGATTCCTCGCGCTAAAGGTAGCGAGCTGGCGAAAATTGTGATGCAAATCAATGCGGATGATTTTATGCCGGCAAAAATTCATATTTTTTATAAAAACAAAATAGAAAACATCATTTATATCCATAAATATCAAAAAAAATTGAATTTAGCGGATAGCGCCTTTGTTTTCAATCCAAAAAACTACCCAAATGTAGAAGTGATTGATTTGAGGTGAATAAAAACAAATAATTTTTTAGAATAAAAGTACTTGATTAAGCAATGGCAGAAACAGAAATCGAAAAAACAAAGTGTTTGATTGTAGGCTCCGGCCCTGCAGGTTATACGGCGGCTATTTATACTTCCCGCGCCAATTTATCCCCTGTTTTATACGAAGGCATACAGGCGGGCGGACAATTGACGACTACAACGGAGATCGAAAATTTTCCGGGATATGCGGATGGAATCGATGGATTCACTTTGATGGAACAGTTGAAAAAACAAGCGGTGAAGTATGGAACCGAGGTCAGGAGAGGCGTTGTCACTGCTTGCAATCTATCTCAAACGCCCTACCGAGTGACGATCGATGGGAAAAAAGAAATGGAAACGGAAACGCTCGTTATCTGTACGGGTGCAACCGCCAAATACTTGGGACTGTCGGACGAACGGCAATTCATGGGGAAAGGCGTTTCGGCCTGCGCCACTTGCGACGGTTTTTTTTACCGGAAAAAGGACGTAGCCGTAGTGGGCGGAGGCGATTCCGCTTGTGAAGAAGCCTTATACTTAGCCGGTTTAGCCCGAAAAGTGTATATGATTGTTCGAAAAGATTATTTACGCGCTTCGCAGATCATGCAAAAGCGCGTATTGAATCATCCCAAAATCGAAATACTTTTCAATACCAACACACGGGGTCTGTTTGGAGACGATTTGCTTGAAGGCGCTCATTTGGTACGCTACCCAGGCGAAGCGCAAGAAGAAAAGTTCGACTTGGCTATCGACGGTTTCTTTTTGTCCATTGGCCACCGGCCTAATTCGGAAGTATTCAAATCGTATCTTCCTACCGATGAAAACGGCTATCTTTTGACTCAGGCAGGAACGCCGAAGACTATCTTGCCGGGGGTTTTTGCGGCAGGAGACGTGGCCGATCCGCATTACCGACAAGCTATCACCGCGGCGGCAACCGGTTGCATGGCCGCTATCGAAGTGGAAAGGTATTTGAATACGGTGGAAAAATAAGGGCATTATAAAACGTTTCTTGCTATAATTCTCATGTCGTTTACAATTCCATAAAACTTTGGGTATATGCATTTGATTCGTTCTTGAGTAATTTCATCCGTTGCAAGTACATTTCTTCAGGCATTTGCCGATAAGATAACCCCATTTGTGTAATTGCAGCATTTTATGACAAATTCCGGATTTTCTTTTCCCTATTTATGTTGGTAACCTTGCGCTAATCGGCGCTTATTTGTAGGGAATTCCCTCACATTCTATGCGTTCTACGATATTTTTCCATCTTTCAGGTGAATGGTACGGTCGGTCAATTCGGCTAAAGTTTCATCGTGCGTGACAATTACAAACGTTTGATTGAACTGCCTTCTTAAATCGAAAAACAAGCGATGCAGTTCTTCTTTGTTTTGGGTATCCAAACTTCCAGAGGGTTCGTCGGCAAAAATGACGGAAGGATGGTTGATCAAAGCGCGCGCCACGGCTACCCGTTGTTTTTCTCCTCCAGAAAGCGCCGCTGGCTTATGCTCCATTCGATCGGCTAATCCGAGGAAATTCAATATCTCCTTTGCTTGCTTTTCCGCTTCCGACATTTTCCGGTTTCCGATAAGCGCCGGTATCATGACATTTTCCAGAGCCGTAAATTCGGGCAGCAATTGGTGAAATTGAAACACAAATCCGACGTTTTTATTTCTGAAAGAGGCCAATTCTTTATCTTTCATTTTTTGGATATCGACTCCTCTGTACAGGATTTCTCCTTGATCGGGTTTGTCCAAAGCGCCCATAATTTGCAGCAAAGTTGTTTTTCCCGCTCCGCTTGGTCCCGCGATCGAAATAATTTCGCCCTGCAAAACGGTCAAATCAATTCCCTTCAAAACTTGCAAGTCGCCGAAACTTTTAGTAATATTTTTACACTGAATCATCTTTTATTCGGATTGAGCCAGCAAAGATACGCAAAGATAACGATATTATAAATCAAACTCATTCGAAACGTTTGACATATCGGTGACAAGAGGGAAGGGTTCCTTTGCGTTCGTAATAATCTTGATGATAATCTTCCGCTTTCCAGAAATGGGAGGCGGGAGTAAGCTGGGTCGTTATTTCATACCCTTTTTCTTTCAGCTGATCAATCAGTTTTTTCGCAATTTCTTTTTGCCGCGAACTTAAATAAAATATTTCCGAACGGTACTGATCGCCGACATCCGGTCCCTGGCGATTGAGTTGCGTGGGATCGTGAATTTCAAAAAAAGCTCGCGCTAATTGTTCGTACGAAACTTTGGTCGGATCAAACTCTACCCGGACGGCTTCTGCATGTCCGGTATCTTCTGTGCAAACTTCTTCATAATTCGGCTTTTCTTTGGTTCCTCCAATATAGCCCGATTCCACGTTGATTACTCCCGGAATTTGGTCCATATAGTATTCTATTCCCCAAAAGCATCCTCCCGCAAAAATAGCAATTTCACTTTGCATCATATTTTCTTATGTTTGTATTGGAAAAAGATGGCATATAGTATTCCGATCAAAAGAGCATATAAAGCAAACGTAAACCAAATGTGCGGCCAATCTTTTTCATTCTGATTGGTAAAATGATGAATCACTTCCGCAGCCGCAAACTGACCGATGACAGCGCCCAATCCATTCGAAGCCATCATAAATAAGCCTTGCGCACTGGAGCGAATTTCCGGACGGGCTTCTTTTTCTATGAATAACGATCCGGAAATGTTGAAAAAGTCGAAAGCCATTCCATACACAATCATGGAGGATACCAGCCAAATAAACCCGCTTCCCGGATTTCCGATGCCGAAAAGTCCGAAACGCAAAGTCCAAGCTCCAAAACTCATCAGCATGACCGTTTTGATGCCGTATCTTCGCAAGAAAAAAGGAATCGCCAGAATGAATAAGGCTTCCGATATTTGGGAGATCGACAAGAGAATAAGCGGATATTTAACGGTAAAAGAATCGGGATAAGCAGAGGCAAAACTATTGAGAAAAGGCGTTCCCCATGTATTGGTGATTTGGAGGCAAATCCCTAATAATAAGGAAAAAATAAAAAAAACGACAATTCTTCTCTCTTTGAACAAAACGAAGGCATCCACTCCGAAAGCGCTTTTCCACGAAGCTTTTTTTTCCGATGGAACGGGAGGAGAAGGCGGAAGGGTAAAGGAATAGATTCCCAATACCAGAGCGGAGGCTGCCGCCAGCAGCAGTTGGTTAGGCGACAAAGTCCATTGGAGAAAATTGACAATCCACATGGCACAGATAAAACCTACGGTTCCCCACGTGCGGATGGCTGGAAAAACTTTTACCGTATCCAAACCGGCTTTGCTCAATAAACTGTAACTGACCGAATAGCTCAGCGATATCGTAGGCATAAATACCAAAGCATTGAGCATCATCCATGGCCATAGCTCGTTGTAGCTGGATGCTCTGGAGGCAAAAAACAGAGAAACGGCTCCTGTCAAGTGACAAATGCCCAACAGACGTTCCGAATTCAACCATTTGTCGGCGATAATTCCTACAATTCCGGGGGTAATGACAGAAGCTAATCCTGCCATTGCATAAATAAAAGCAATCGCATTAGCGTCTACTCCTTGGTAATGCAAATATCCCCCAAACGAAATCAACCACGATCCCCAAATGAAAAATTCGAGGAATTGCATAAGAGTTAAGCGAAGTTTCAATCCCATGATGTTGCTATTGACAAAATAAACGCACAACCAATGAAATCTCTCATCCACTGCTTGCCTTTTCTTTTTTCTTCCTTTTTTACTTATTTACTTGAAATTCTCTGTTTCCATCCCGCAAAAAGCCGATTATTTGTTTGGCGGCGGCAATGCCGGCGTTATTGTTTGCTTCGGCTGTTTGCGCTCCTATTTTTTTCGGAGTACTAAAATATCGTTTGGAAAATTTCTCTTTCATTTCTGCATCGTTTTGCAGCGCAATATCGGTTACGTACTTGAAGTCGGAACGTTCTTCCATTATTTTGAATAAATCTGCTTCCTGAATTACTTCTTTGCGGGCGGTATTCACTAAAATTGCTTTGGGCGGCATCTTGCTCGCCAAAGCATAATTGATGGAGTTTTTAGTTTCGGCTGTAGCCGGAATATGCACGGAAACGTAAGGGCAAGTTTCGTATAATTCGCTGGCAGAAGCAAGGGCTTTTACGCCATCTTTTTCGATGGATTCGGTAGGATAATAGGCGTCGTAGGCATAAACATCCATTCCGAAACCCTTTGCGATGCGCGCTACATTCCGTCCGACATTTCCATACGCATGGATTCCTAATTTTTTGCCTTTTAGCTCGCACCCAGAGCTCCCATCGTAAAAATTGCGCGCTGCATAAATCATCAATCCGAAAACCAGTTCGGCTACTGCATTGGAGTTTTGTCCCGGAGTATTCATTACGACTACTCCGCGAGCGGTAGCGGCGTCTAAATCTATATTGTCGTATCCTGCGCCTGCGCGGACAACAATCTTCAATTTTTTGGCGGCCTTCAACACTTCCGCATCTACGATGTCGCTGCGGATAATGAGAGCTTCTACCTCTCCGACGGCTTCCAACAACTGCGACTTGTCGGCGTATTTTTCCAGCAACACCGTTTCCATTCCTGCATTTTCGATCTCTTTTCGAATTCCTTTCACCGCTTCTGCGGCGAAAGGTTTGTCTGTGGCGATCAAGACTTTCATCATTTCTTGTTAATATTTATTTTAAATAGTACTAAAATCAATGCTTGCGGCTTCCTTTATTTTTTTCTGGATAAGCGCAAGCAAAAGTACTCTATTTTCTTTAGATTTGCCGCCTTTTTCGTAATCTTGTAACAACAAAACTAATTTTTTGGCCGAAATCATTTTCATCAGCGGGAGCATTTTGTGTGAAATTTCTTGTACCGTTTCCCAATCGTCGATTTCAAAAGCCTGCTCCAATTGCGTACGATTCTTTTCCGTTTCTTCAATAAAGGAATGAATGATCGATAATCCGGCCTTTTTGTCGTTGCCTGCAAATTTGATCAAAGCTTGAAAACCTCCGTTTTCTTCCTGCAATGCGAGATTTTCCTCTCCCCCGTCCTTGCCGTCTGCGGTATATTTATAAATGATGTCCAACAATTGTCCGGAAGTAAAAGGTTTCGCCAAGAAATCAGAGAAACCCGCTTCTTTGTATTTCTCTTCCGATACTTGCGCAAGAGCCGATAAGCCGATTACCGGAAGGGTCTTCGTCTCTTCAACACCCAAATTGCGGATACGGGATACCAATTCGAAACCGTTCATATCCGGCATGCGGATGTCCGTGAAAACCATATCGAAATGTTCTTGGCGGATCATGTCGAGCGCTTGTACGGCGCTGGAACAAGTATAAGGATCCAATCCTTTGCGTTTCAGTAAGTTTGAAAGCAAATTCAATTGGATGCCGTCGTTGTCGATAAACAATATTTTAGGGATTGCGTTCTCTTCTTCCCCCTTGAACTCTGAAACGTTTTCAGTCCTAGCAACATTCTCCATACCCGCGGCGCTTTCAGCTACCGCCATTTCTTCTTTGCTTTCTCTGGACGTTTCCTCTCCTGCTTGATTGCCGGCTGGGGATTCGTCCTCAACGACCGCTTCTTCTTCCTCTTCGACTTCTTCGATTTCCTCTTCTTCGACTTCTTCAGCCTCCGGCGTCTCTATTTCTTCTTCTTCGTTCTCCATTTCTTCCTCCCATACTTCTTCTCCATCTTCTATCTCTTCCGACTCCAACCGGTCGGCAGGCGCTTGGAATTCGCTCGATGCATTCGCAGAAAATTCGCTGACAATCTCTCTTTTCTGGTTTTTGTCTGCTTTCTCTTTTTCCGATTGCAACAATCTTGCAGGAACAGATTCCGCATCGCTTTTCATCAACGGAAGAACGACAGTGAAGACCGAACCTTTACCCGGCGTTGAATCGACAGAAATGGAACCTCCCAGCGACTGCGCCAGTTTGAGGGCGATGCTTAAACCCAAGCCCAATCCTTCGCTCGTATAATCTAACCGCCTGAACTCTTCAAAAATGCGGTTGATGTCTTCTTTATTTAT
Source organism: Candidatus Azobacteroides sp. (assembly GCA_009783445.1). Lineage (GTDB taxonomy): Bacteria > Bacteroidota > Bacteroidia > Bacteroidales > Azobacteroidaceae > Azobacteroides. Next base: position 19,930 of record WRFY01000096.1, read on the forward strand.
TCCCGGACCAGTGTCCTTGACCGAAACCAGCAGCTCGGTTTTGCGTTTGGTCTTTACCAAAAACGCCGACAAGAGAACCGATCCCTTGGGTGGGGTATATTTCAGCGCGTTGGACAGAATATTATTCAGAATTTGTCGAATACGGTAAGGATTGCTGATATATACTTCTTGCTCTTCGATGTCAATATCCAAATCGAAATACAATTCCTTTTTTCGGGCTTCGGGTATAAAACTTTCGTAAATATCCGTCAGCAAATTATGAGGCGAAAAAGGAAGCGGATCGTTTTTTTGCAAAGTCGTATCCAGCGAATGGAAATCCAGCAAATTCCTCGTTAAATCCAAAATATGCGTAGCAGAATGCTGCATATTATCAATGTAATAATTGTGTTGAGAAGACGGTTTATCCTCCTTCATCAATTCCAAGTATCCCAAAATAGAACTGATCGGCGCTTTGATGTCGTGCGTAATCGTCAGCAAAAGTTGTCCGCGAGAATCCAGCAATTTATTGGTGTTGTTCTTTTCTTCCTTGATTTCATCGAGTAAACGATGATTCATGAACATCAAAAAAGCAAATCCTCCCGCGAGGATCACAGCAAAGAATAGCGCGATGAAAGCGACAATGGCAACGGTTTCGGAAAAATGTTCTGCAGTCTCTACCTGTCTTTTCAATAGGTTAAGGCGCTTCTGGTTCTCTTCATTCTCCAGTTCCTTTACAATTTGACTGATATCAGAGTTCATTTTTTCTCTGACGGTGTAAAGTTCATTTTGCTTAAGTATTAATTGAGAAGCCATTGTCGCGCTTCTTCTTTGAAAGCTTTGGTTTTTTCCTTGAATAAAACGCACAAACATACTTCTCAAGGACGGCAAAACCGATTCTGGTAGAGTGACTGCAGAACGATTGATTTGCGGGGATGAACCCGCATCGGTAGTCTGTTGTCGCGCTATATTTTTCATTAAGCGATTCAGCGCCGCTAAATCCCTTCGGTTCATTTCTATTTGTCTTGCAATTTCCTTTGCGATGCTGTCCTGATACGAATCCATCAGGCGAGCCAGTTCGGAAGCATTGCTCTCTCTTTTCACTACATACATTTTCAAACTGTCTAAACGGCTGTTTGACTGAGGTTCGACGGAAACCTTTTTTAAGGCGTTAATTTGATTGAGAACAACAATCATCAAAGAGTCATGCTGCAAAACCCTATCAGGATTTGTGGTCATTTCCACCAAGCCGTTTTCTCCTTCCATGCGTTGCAGGGTTGCCAAAGCTCCGCTTAACAATTTCACTTCTTTCGAATCCTGGTATGATTCGAATAGTTTAACTTGATTTCTTTTTTCGGCATATACCCACGCAACGCCTGCTACTCCCAAAATTAGCGTCACAATACAACTCAGGGTAATAATGATTTTGATGTTGTTTCGATTCATAGTGATATTTATTAAGTTTTTCCATTAATTTTAGCGTGTTCTATTTTGTTGTTGTAATAAGCAAATATTCCCGGCACATTGTCGGGAAACAAGTCAAGTGTGATTATGGGCGTTTGAGCGACCAAGACCAAGCGGAAAATAGCGTTTTTCAATTCGCGGATATTTCCCGGCCAATTGTAGCATTTCATGCACTGAAGCGCTTCGGCATCGAAATCAATCACATTTTTATCCATCTCATGATTGGCTTTTGCAAGAAAATAGTATGCATAAGCCGGAATATCACTTTCACATTCTTTCAGGGTGGGAACCTTAATCATGAATTCGTTGACTCGGTGATACAGATCGCTTCGGAATTTTCCTTTCATAATCGCATCTTCCATGTCTTCATTGGTTGCCACCACAATTCTCACGTCAACATCTATTTCTTTGATTGCGCCTACTGGTTTTACTTTCTTTTCTTGCAAAACGCGGAGCAGCTGCATCTGTACATCAATCGAAAGATTTCCGATTTCATCGAGAAACAAAGTCCCCCCATTGGCTTCGGCAAAATGTCCTTTTTTGTTGCTAATGGCGCCGGTAAAAGAGCCTTTTACATGTCCAAAGAAATCGCTTGCCGATAATTCTTTGTTCATGACTCCGCAATCGACCGGTACAAACGGATTGTTCGCCCGTTTGCTCTTTTCGTGGATCATGCGGGCTATGTGCTCTTTTCCCACGCCACTCTCCCCTTTGATAAATACGGACAAATTTGTGGGCGCTACCAAATCAATGTATTCATACACCTTTTTGCATTCCGGAGATTCGCCCCTTACGTAAGCATCTTCCTTCTGGTCGCTTTTCCCGCTTTTAGGCTTTGGCATCACTTTCGCCGCCGGAGTGGAAGGTTGAAAAGAATCGGCCGATTTTATTTTCTCTAATAAATCTTCCGGATTGAATGGTTTGGCAATATAGTCGTAAGCGCCGGAACGGATAGATTCTACAGCGGTTGAAATATCCGCGTAACTTGTCATCATTATAAATGTTACTTCCGGGTAATCAACTTTTGCCCATTTTAGAAACGAAATGCCGTTTTCATCGGGAAGTCTTAAGTCCGAAATTACTAACTCCGGCTTAAATAATTCCATCTCTTTTTTCGCAGCAGCCACGTTAATAACCGTCTGAACAACGTAGTTTTTTTTGCTGAGCCATGTTTTTAGCATTAAACCTAATGTGATATCATCGTCTAATATCAATACATTTTTCATTAGAAACAGTCAAATAAATAATTAATAGAACTGAATTACAATCAGACAAGGATATAAAACTTTACGAAAACAACGTACATATTTTTTCTACATAGTTTACACCCCTTTTTGCCTGTTAGCCGAGAATCGGCAAAAGAACAGCATTCAAAAAAACAACCTCTTGAGCATATAAATTCTCCTCCAGATTCGAATATCTGTTTTTCTCCCCTCGCTTTTCTCCTTTTTTTGAAAAGGATATTTCCTTTTTTACTGGAAAAATAAAAAGCGACAACCCTCTTCACCTATTATATAGCTCTTTTTTCTTTTCTTTTCAGGCAATCAAGCGAGTGTCAGCTTGAATGTTAAAATTTTCTCGTTAAGCTCTCTTTCTTTTTAAGGTGAAAACTCAACTTTATGTCTTTGTAATTAGTATTGATACCCTTGTATAAAAAAGTGATCAAAGTAATCGTTGCCCTCTATGGAAAAAATCATTTCCACCTCTACAAATGTAGAAAAATATTTCATGAAAATAAAATTTACATGAAAAAGAATTTGAATTTCATTTGTTAAAGTTTGCGTAAATGCATTAAAATAATAAAATAAACCAACTAAAAATCCGTTTTTATCGCTTCTTTGAAGCTTGTATTTTCCATTTTGATGAATGTTGAAAGAAATGACGTTCAGAAGGGAGTTTTTCCTTGAAAAACGGCCTGAGGAGGGAGTAAAACGATTGTTTTCACGATTTTTTTTAGAGGACAAATCGATGAAAACGATTATTTCAGTTTTTTTTGCTCAATAATCGGTTTTTTGAAATTGAATTTGCTTTTGACCGAACATTCTTTTATCTTTGCTTGCATGAATCCCCAAATATTCGATAAGTTGAAATTGTTGGCGGAGGCGGCTAAATTCGATGTTTCTTGCGCCTCCAGCGGAACAACCCGCAGCAATGCCCAAAAAGGAATCGGGTCGGCGGCAGGGTGGGGAGTTTGTCACAGTTTTACGGAAGACGGACGTTGCGTATCTCTGCTGAAAATTATGTTGACGAATTACTGCATCTACGATTGCGGTTATTGCGCCAACCGGCGATCGAACGACATTCCCCGCACTACCTTCAGCGTTTCCGAAATCATAGAATTGACCATCGAATTTTACCGAAGAAACTACATCGAAGGATTGTTCTTAAGTTCGGGAATTGTTCGCAATGCCGATTATACGATGGAGCGGATGGCGAGGGTAGCCAAAGACCTGCGCACCATTCACCGCTACAACGGCTATATCCATTTGAAAACGATCCCCGGCGCCAGTCGAGAACTGATCGGAGAAGCGGGACTGTATGCCGATCGGTTGAGCTGCAATGTGGAACTGCCCTCGGAACAGAGCCTGAAATTCATTGCGCCCGATAAAGATTACCAAAGCATTTACCGTCCCATGCATTACATTCAACAGGGATTTTTGGAGAGCAAAGAAGAAAAGAAAAAGTTCAGGCAGGCGCCCCGATTTGCGCCGGCTGGGCAAAGCACTCAGATGATTATCGGAGCGAGTCCGGACGACGACAATCGAATTCTGCATCTGGCGAATGCCATGTATCAGCGGCCAGCGATGAGAAGGGTGTATTATTCGGGATATATTCCTGTGAATACCTATGACAACCGTTTGCCGGCTTTGACTGCTCCTCCTTTAGTGCGGGAAAACCGCTTGTATCAGGCTGACTGGCTGATGCGTTTTTACCATTTCAAGGTCGATGAAATCGTGAATGAGGGACATCCCAATTTGGATTTGGATATCGATCCTAAATTAGCATGGGCATTGCGCAACCCGCAATTTTTTCCGGTAGATGTGAATACCGCCGACTATGAAATGATTTTGCGAGTTCCGGGCATTGGAACTAAATCGGCGCAGTTGATTGTCGCTTCACGAAGGTATGGGAACCTTTCGTCCGAACATTTGAGGAAAATGGGAATCGTGATGAAAAGGGCGAAATACTTCATCACTTGCCGCGAATTGCCTTTGTTTACCGTTCAGGAAGTCAAACCCGAACGCATCCGGGAACTGTTGACTTTGCCGGCTAAAAAGAAAAAGGACGCGGAAGGGTTAATGCTAAATTTTTGAAATCATGCTTTATTTTATTTATGACTATACATTCGAAGGTTTGCTGACCGCTATTTTTGATATTTACAACCGAAAAGTTTTTCCCGATCGCATTCAGGGCGGTCATTTGCCGGTACCCTTGTTTACAGAAACGTATACGGTGGTTTCCGATCCGGAAAAGGCCGATCGGGTGATTGAAGGGCTAAAAAAGAAAATTTCCCGACAGGCGTTGCACCACTTGTTTATTTGTTACCTTTCCGAAATCGAAAATATCGAAGCCAGCTTGTTTCGCTATATCCGAAAAACCTTGGAGTCGCCTTCCGGAATAGAAGTCAATTTTGCCGATGAAGACGTCTTATTCTTATCGAAAATCTACAAAAAAGTTCAGAATGAAGCCGAGCGTGTCAAGCAATTTGTCCGCTTTCAGAAAACTGCCGACGGAATCTATTTGGCCATCATGGATCCGCTTTACAATGTACTGCCTTTGTGTTCCGATTTCTTTCAAGACCGGTATGCCGACCAGTCGTGGCTTGTTTACGACTCTCGGAGAAATTACGGATTATTCTATGATTTGAGAAAAACCGAAGTGGTTCATTTCGATCAACCGATTCGACCGCTTCAAACGGGAAAAATGGAAGACGAACATTTGGACGAATCCGAGATAGCTTTTCAGCGTTTATGGAACGATTATCTGAAAGCAATTACCATTCGAGAAAGGAAAAATCTCCGTTTGCAACGGCAATTCATGCCCAAGCGATTTTGGAAATATTTAACAGAAAAACAATAATGCAGGATATATCTATTAAAATTTGCAGAGATTGTATTATTTTTGTCGGATCGTTCGCTTAACACTTAAAAATTATCAATATAACGTTCAATAGAAAAATGGAAATTGCAACTAAGTATAATCCTTCAGAAGTTGAAGACAAATGGTACCGGTATTGGATGGAAAAAGGGTTTTTTCATTCTGAACCGGACGAGCGGGAACCTTATACTATCGTGATTCCTCCGCCCAACGTGACTGGCGTGTTGCACATGGGACACATGCTGAATAATACGATTCAGGACATTCTCGTTCGGCGAGCGCGCATGACGGGGAAAAATGCCTGTTGGGTGCCGGGGACCGACCATGCTTCCATTGCTACTGAAGCGAAAGTCGTTGCTAAGTTAGCAAAAGAAGAAATTAAAAAAACAGATCTTACGCGCGAACAATTTCTGGAACATGCATGGGATTGGACGCATAAACACGGCGGCCTGATATTGGAACAATTGAAAAAATTGGGAGCTTCCTGCGATTGGGAACGCACGTGCTTCACGATGGACAAAAAACGATCGGAAAGCGTATTGAAAGTTTTTGTCGATCTCTACAATAAAGGTTTTATTTACCGAGGAGTCCGCATGGTGAATTGGGATCCTGCCGCTCAAACGGCGCTTTCGGATGAAGAAGTAATCCACCGAGAACAAAAAGGGAAACTATACTACCTCCGCTATCGGATTGTGGGAGAAGATGGATATGCCGTGGTTGCCACTACGCGCCCGGAAACTATTTTTGGCGATACGGCAGTTTGCATTCATCCAGATGATCCCAAAAATGCCCATTTGAAGGGAAAAAAAGTGATTGTTCCGCTGGCAAACCGAGAAGTTCCAATCATTGAAGACGATTACATCGATATCGAATTTGGAACCGGTTGCCTGAAAGTAACGCCGGCACACGACATCAACGATTATTTGCTGGGTGAAAAGCATGGCTTGGAAATAGTGGACATTTTCAACGACAATGGGACTTTGAATCGGCATGGTTTACAATACGAAGGAATGGATCGTTTTGAGGTCCGCCGGCAAATCGAACGCGACTTGGAAAAAGCCGGTTTGATGGAGAAAATAGAGCCGTATGAAAATAAAGTCGGTTTCTCCGAGCGGACAGGCGTTGCAATCGAACCCAAATTGTCCATGCAATGGTTTCTGAAAATGGAAGATTTGGCGAAGCCTGCATTGGAGGCGGTAATGAATGATACCATTCAATTCTATCCGGCCAAATTCAAAAATACCTACCGCCATTGGATGGAAAACATCAAAGATTGGTGCATTTCCCGTCAATTGTGGTGGGGACATCGGATTCCGGCTTATTTCTTGCCCGAAGGAGGAGGGTATGTTGTGGCCGAAACGCCGGAAAAAGCGGTTGTTTTGGCAAGAGAAAAATCGGGGCATCCCGATTTGCAATTATCCGATTTGCGTCAGGATGAAGATTCGCTGGACACTTGGTTTTCGAGTTGGTTGTGGCCAATTTCTGTGTTCGATGGCATCAACGAACCTCATAACGGCGATATCGAATATTATTATCCGACGAGCGATTTGATAACCGCACCCGATATTATTTTCTTTTGGGTCGCTCGAATGATCATTGCCGGATACGAATTGCGGCAAAAACCCTGTTTCCACAAAGTCTATTTCACGGGCTTGGTTCGCGATAAATTGGGGAGAAAAATGAGTAAATCACTGGGAAATTCTCCCGAACCTTTGGATTTGATTGCGAATTACGGAGCCGACGGCGTCCGCATGGGATTGATGCTGGCCGCTCCTGCTGGAAACGATCTCCTTTTTGATGAATCGCTCTGCGAACAAGGACGCAATTTCAATAACAAAATATGGAATGCTTTCCGTTTGGTCAAAGGATGGGAAACAACCGACAAGGAACAACCGGAGTCCGCTCAGATTGCCATTCGGTGGTTTGAGGCGCAATTGGCGAAGGCCATTGGAAATATGGACGATTCTTTCGGCAAATACCGGATTTCGGAAGCCTTGATGGAGGCCTATAAATTGTTTTGGGACGAGTTCTCGTCCTGGTATCTCGAAATTGTTAAACCGGACTTCGAACAACCGATAGATCAGAAAACATACGAATCGACCCTCCAATTTTTCGATGCTTTATTGCGTTTGCTGCATCCGTTTATGCCTTTTATTACCGAAGAATTGTGGCAAAATCTGGAAGACCGGAACGAAGGTGAAAGTATCATGATTGCTCCTCTACCGGTTGCCCGCTACGAATACAATTCGATGGAAGCGGAAAAATGGATTCTTGATTTTGAAACAGTGAAAGAGATTATTTCCAATATCCGCGCCATCCGCTTGCAAAAAAATATTCCCGCTAAAGAGGCCTTGAAATTGCAGATTTTGGGACATTGCGAGCCTGTATATTTTCCGGTTATTTCGCGAATGGCCAAACTTTCGGAAATCGAAACCACTCGGGAAAAATCTCCGGGAGCCGTTTCTTTTCTGGTGAAAACGGAAGAATTTGCCGTTCCGTTGGAAAATAATCTACAGGTAGAAGAAGAATTGCTCCGGATGCAACAGGAACTGAACTACCAACGCGGTTTTCTGGATTCGGTTAAAAAGAAATTGGACAACGAAAATTTTGTTTCCAAAGCGCCGGCTAAAATCATCGAGATGGAAAAGAAAAAACAAACCGATGCAGAAAGCAAAATTCGATTGCTTGAAGAAAACATCGCCGCCTTGAGCAAATAGAGCCTGCAACGTAAGAAGAACATTATCTCATCCAGTTGAGACTGAAAACATTCTAAATCAATAGTGTAGAGAGACTCCATAGAAATCGAAATGGAATTTAAAATGAAGCCCAACAAGGGTGAAATCTATCGTAGCGCTGGATCGCGCATTTTCAGTGCTTAGTTTCTTTTATCGTATTTTTCTTTTCGTAGGGTGTTGCCCTATACTATTGATAAGCATTCTTTCAGAGCTATTTCTTAACTTGATGACAGTGGGTTTTGCCTGAAGTAATCCGGAAAGGAGATAGCAAAGAATAATCCAACGAAAGTTGTTTTTTCAAAGAAAATTACGCATTTCAATTTTTTTATATAAAAAAGCAGTACTTTTGCATCAATATTCGATTGTTAATAAAATTTACGTATATGATATAAACAAAAAATGAGATAGCAGACATTGTTTGTCCCGATTTTTCGGAATAAAATGACATGTATAAAATAGCGATTTCCTATTTATTCTTGACTATCATTTTCCACAAAAGTCCACTTTTGGACACACTTTCAAGAATAGGTTAGTGAAACGCCATGTATACGGCGTGGAACGACTTGTTGAAAGTGTAGGCGTGGAAACCTGATAGTCAGACAAGGTTGTTCCACGCTATTTTTTTGTCTGATTTTCAACAAGGCGAGTTATAAAATTATTAATAACATTTAAATTAGAAGTTTATGTATAAGCGATTTACAATGAAAAGCATTTCGGTGCAAGGGAGGCGCCCAGTGAAAAATTATTCGTATACCGTATTGTCAAAGCCGGAAAAACTTATAACTTTGCAAAACGTCATCAATGATTTTTTTTAACTAAAACATTTAACAATGGAAAATTTTGAAGGATTTGAATCCAAGTATTTGAATCTGCTGACAGATTTCGGATTTCACAAGATATTTGAAAACAAGGAT
>WRFY01000097.1 GCA_009783445.1 Candidatus Azobacteroides sp.
TAGTATAAAAATATATTATCACCATTTTTGATGAAACAAATAAAATGTAATATCCAATATAATAATTAGTTATAAAAATACTTGCGGATTTTAGGTTGTGTTTATTTTCGATTTCTTTTTATTTCATAATTTACATCCGATACGAAACAAAAGATTCCCATAAGGTTTGTATGCTTCAAAACCGGGGTATGATGCTGATGCTTTGTCTTCTTTATTTATAATAGGCGTATTGCGGCGATATCCTCCGCCTATAAACAACAAAGTACCCTGCTTTAATTTAATTCCAAAATCCAATAGAACCATAGGCCCGTGAAGAGTTGATCCATATTCTAATCCCCATGTTGCACCAAACGAATAAAGAGCAGAAGGTATCAGATACAATTTGCCGAAATCAAGGGGTAATTGAAATCCTGCAAAAGTATTAAAACGAAATTGCCCTTCTTTGGAAAAATCGGCTTCTATAACTGGAGCTGTCCTAAAATCTATATGATTATCGATTCGTTTTGATTGATCAACGTATTTTGCCGATGCATAACCTAAGTCGCCTCCATAAGCAAAGAATCGTTTAAATGAGCTTCTTGCGCCAATACCAAACTGAGCGCCGTAATTGTTATCTGTCGGCCATGCCGTTTCCACATGGAAAATCAATTCATTGTCGAAAGCGTCTGTTATTAAACGCTTTTTCTTTGGCTGAACAGTTATTCCGTTTATTGTTAACTCTTTATTTCCTCTATTCGGATTAAAATTCTCAATAATGACGCCAATATCGTCAAAACCCCATTTTTCTTGGCGCATATATTCGGTAAGAGCAGGATCATCAGTCAAGTATCGGGATACTCCGGTTCTGAAAGCAGAAGATTCATAATTAATTCCCTTTCTGAAAGCTACTTGAACTAAAGCGTTATCTCCCTGTTTCATCATATAAACAGGATAACTTGGAGGTATCGTAGCGCCAGCCTGATTAACTCCCTGATTTATTGTTAGGCTTCTACCAACCAAATATACCTTTCCATCAGAATCGATCTCATAAAACGCCGCTCCAATATAGGCTGAAACATAAGGGCCTTCAGCAATATTTAAAACCCATCCCCTACTAATTTTCTTAAATACACTTCGAATTGGCATATAACGAAAAATAGAAGTTTCGGAGTTATGAAGTACGATTTTATCAATTTTTTCAGAATTGATCATCTCAGCTTCTCCACCCTCTTTAGAAAAAGAAACCTGCTTATCCGTATAATGAGGTATGGTAACAATGCCCGTTTTTTGTTCTCCATTTTTCAGATAAACGGTTCCGGAATAGGTATTCTTGGATTGATTCCCCATGAGCGCTTTGCTTGCCGTGCATGAATTCAGAATTAAAATGGCAAAAACGAACAAAATAAATAGGCCAATTGTTTTCATTTTGATTTTTATTAAAATAATTATTATTCTTTTACTTTAACTTCAACAACGATATCCAAACAATTTCATCATTCAAGCAGGAAGAAGTTTTCTATAATTGTCAGTTTTTATTAACAGATTTGCAAATATACAAAATGCTTGCTAATAATTTGATTTTTTTTGTTAAAATTAGTCGTTTTTGACAGATTGTTTGCTGTTTTGCTGAATGATTGGCGTGAAAATGGGAGCCGTTTATTATTTTTCTTTGTATAAACTTTTCAACAATGCAATTTCTTCGGCATATCCCTCCAATTCGTTAGGCGTTTCTAAATAAAAAGGCAAATGCCTTAATTGGGGATGATTGATAATTTTGGAAAAGGTTTCCAAACCTAATGTGCCTTGCCCTATTTTTTCGTGTCTGTCTTTATGGCTTTGAAAGGGATTTTTGCTATCGTTCAAATGGATAGCGTGTAGCTTATTCAAACCGATAATCCGATCGAATGCATTTATAACGTCCTCCAGATCGTTGACAATATCATAACCGGCGTCATACACATGACAGGTATCGAGGCAAACGCCCACTTTGGCGTTGAGTTCCACCTTATCCAGAATGAGGCGGAGTTCTTCAAAACTGCGGCCTATTTCACTTCCTTTTCCAGCCATTGTTTCCAACAGAACAGTAGTCTGTTGGCAGGGTTTTAGAATCGCATTCAAGGCTTCCGCGATGTATTCGATGCCTTTTTCGACTCCTTGTCCAACATGGCTTCCGGGATGAATATTGTATAAATTGCCCGGAAGATATTCCATTCGCGCGAGATCGTCGGCCATTGTTTCAATGGCAAATTGGCGGATGGCTTCAGTAGCGGCGCATGCGTTTAAAGTATAAGACGCATGCGCTAAGATAACTTTAAATCCGTGTTGTTGAATTAGATTGCGGAAATCGGCCATGTCTTTTTCATCCACGGGTTTCGCTTTTCCTCCTCTTGGATTTCGCGTGAAGAATTGCAGAGTATTAGCCCCGATTTGGATTGCATCTTTGGCCATCGCTAAAAAACCGCCGGCTATCGACAAATGACATCCTATTTGAAACATGATTTATTATTTATTAATTATTTTTCGTATCTTAGCTAAACAAATCGATTGTGCGTTGGATAATTTCCATGCATTCACGCAATTGCTCTTCGGTAATCACCAAAGGCGGAGCAAACCGGATAATGTTTGTATGGGTCGGTTTTGCCAGTAATCCGTTTTTAGAGAGCTGGACGCAAATATTCCATGCTAAATCGTTCTGCTTTTCATTGTTGATTACCAAGGCATTCAGTAGTCCTTTTCCACGCACGAAAGAGGCGATGGAGGAGTTTTGGCAATAAGTTTGCAACTCTTCCCTGAAAACTTTCCCCAGACGGAAAGCATTGTCCGCCAAATTTTCGTTTTGAACGACTTCCAAAGCAGCGATTCCTACCGCCGCCGCTATCGGGTTTCCGCCAAAAGTAGAACCATGCTGTCCTGGGCGAATGACATCCATAATTTCGGCGTTTGATAAAACAGCCGAAATTGGATAAGCTCCTCCTGATAACGCTTTCCCTAAAATCAGAATATCGGGATGTACTTGTTCGTAATCGCAGGCGAGTAATCGTCCAGTACGGGCAATTCCGGTTTGCACTTCATCGGCCATGAAGAGTACATTGTATTCTTGGCAAAGATTGTAACATTTTTTTAGATAGCCTTCTTCCGGAACATATACGCCGGCTTCGCCCTGGATCGGTTCAACTAAAAATCCGGCAATGTTCGGGTTTTCGCTTAAAACTTTTTCGAGTGCGTTCGCATCGTTGTAAGGGATGATGATAAATCCGGGCGTGAATGGGCCGTAGTTATGATAGGCGTCCGGATCGACGGAGAAGGAAATAATAGTGGTTGTTCGTCCATGAAAATTATTTTTACAAACGACTATTTGCGCACGGTTGTCAGCTAACCCTTTTTTCTCATACGACCATTTGCGGCAGAGCTTCAAGGCCGTTTCCACAGCTTCCGCTCCCGTATTCATTGGAAGCATTTTTTCGTAGCCAAAATAGCGGGTGACAAATTGTTCCAATTCACCTAAACGACTGTTGTAAAAGGCGCGGGAAGTCAACGTTAGCTTTTGGGCTTGCTTTATCAAAGCATGGATGATTTCTGGATGACAATGTCCTTGATTGACAGCCGAATAGGAAGAAAGGAAATCATAGTATCTTTTGCCTTCTACATCCCATACAAAAACTCCTTCGCCTCGCTCCAATACCACGGGAAGGGGATGATAATTGTGCGCCCCGAATTGGTCTTCCAGTTCCATTAATTCAGAGGCGGTTAATTTGTTCTCATTCATATCTTTTCTTTTTGTAAAAAAATTTCTGCTAACGTGCAACGAACGCTTCCTCCGCCTGTTTTTTCGATAGTGGAAATGGGGATGGAAACCATTTCGTTGAAGGCGTTTAATTGTTCGATCTGTTTTGCCGTCAGAGATTGGCAGGCCGTTTCCGATAGAACGACGATTTTTTTCCCCTCTCTGTTTTCCACTTGCAACATATTTCCTGCAAAACAGTGCATTTGCGCCTCGGATATCTCAATGATTTCTTTTCCATGTCTCCGAAATGAACAGATAATGGCCTGTTTTTCAGCGGTATTATCTATCGAATCCAAGCAAATGACGGCATAACGGTCGCCAACGCTCATCATCACATTGGTGTGGTAAATTGGTAGACGTTTTTCCCCAACCGTTTGATTGGCTGAAAAATAGCAAGGCGTAAATTGGAGTTCTTTGCAGAATTGAAGGAATAGGGAAAGGTGGGTTCGTTCCGACAAGGCGGCATAAGCCCATCGGTTCGCCCGATCGAGTACCATACTGCCGGTTCCTTCCAGAAAAACGCCTTGGTTTTCAAAAGGAGAATAATCCAGAATGTTCCGGATTATAAAACCTTCTTTTTCGATTTGTGTTAGAATATCTAAACGTCTTTCATAACGCCTGTTTGCGGCGAACATCGGATACAAAACCACGGTTCCGTTTTCATGAAAAGAAATCCAGTTGTTCGGAAAAATCGAATCCGGCGTATGTGGTTCCAACCTGTCCTGTATCACTGTCAAATTCAGTCCTTTGTTTCGCAGGAGCGCAGTCATTCGTCGGAATTCCTGAAGCGCTTTTTCCTGAACGGCGGATGCGGAACTATGGGTTGGCTGCTGAAAATAGTTATTTTCTGCCGTTTGATGATTGAATCCAAAAGCGACGGGTTCGATCATCAAAAGTGCAGAAGTAGTTTGTTGCATCATTGTTTTTATGTTTTTACAAAGTTATGAAAAAAAATTGTAACTGTTCAGATAATTTAAAATGTCATTTTGTTTTCTGTCTGTTATTCAATATATTTGCAGAATGAAAGAACTGATTATCTTATCGCGTGACGAATGTTATGAGACTTTTTTTAAAAAACAAAAAACCGGTAGAAAATTCGATGAAACAACAAACTTTCACCCCGTTTTGCACTCTGCTTCATGAAGCGAAGGCAAGAACGAAATTAGATAAAAACATTAAAATCGAAATAAAAAGCATAGAAACAAAATATTTTGTTCCTTTAGGAATAAAAAATTACGAAAAAACCAATGATCCATTGTCTGATAAAATAAAAATAAATTTTGAAATACAACACCAATCCGCCCAGAAGTGTCAAATCGAAATTTTTACTAATGAGTCAATACTTATAGGACAAAGAGTGTTTTTATCGGAAATAACCGTAATAACGAATGATAAAGATCAGGGATTTATATCAAATAAAAGTGAAGCATTTTCTATTGGAAAATATACTTATGAATGGGATGGTTTCGACAGTAACGGCCTGTACAACTCCCAAGAGATGTCGAACGGATTGAAAATTAAAATTACGGTAAAAGGAATGAATGGCGATGAAAGTACGGACGAAAAAGAAATAAAAATAAAACAAACTGCAGAATGGTTGGACGTATTTATTAACAGAAATACGAAACAAATAAATGTTGCATTACGGGTGAATTTAAAGGATGGAGGAGCAAAGGGATTAAGAATGAATTGTCGTCGGATTGTTGATGAAGATAACGTTCGTATTTATTGTCCATTCAAGGGGAGAAAAATGTCGTCTGACGTTATTAGAAACAATGAAAATAGACTTCCTTTGCAGACGCGAACAAAAAGTTTTAGCGAATTGGTACAATTGACATTAGAAGGATTAAAAAAATACTGGAGCAGAAAAGTAACGATTCATAATGAAGTTTATGCTGTAAATGTTACAGCCATTTATACAGCGTATCGAAGTATGAACGGCATCAATTTAAGGTATTTGACCAATGGCGTTGCGGGTCGTTCTGCCAATCCGGGTTCGATTTCAAGTTTATATTCTTTTGTTTATCATATTGCATACAAAAGAATTTATTATAATGTAGGATATATCAAAAAATCCAAGGGTGGATGGAGGTATGTTGAGGACAAAGATGCAGAAAAAGATTTTATGTATACTGCCGCTCACGAAATAGGGCATGAAATTCTAAAATCTTTTGGCAGAACAACGAACTCCTATCACCACAAAGGAACTTCTACTTGGTATCAATCGGTTATAAAGAATACGCCTCGTCCGCCCGCTCCTAATGAAATAGATTTAATGAAATATTCGGATGATGCATATCTACCTTCAGATTTCTATAGGAGGTGCATTGCCGCAGAAGAAGATGTTTTGGGTTTGCTATGGTTAACAAAAACTGTTAAATCGTTAAAGTGTTAAAACGATAAAACAATTAGCGATTTAACAGTTTATCTATTTAGCAAATAGTCAGTTTGTACTTTTCAACAAACTCTCGGAGAACTGTTTTGAAATTGGGGTATCCGATTTCTTGAAGTTCATAATTCACTTTGACGGTCGGTTGTTTGATGTGGATCACCCGGTTCAAGTCAATGGGAGTTCCGATGACGACTGCATCGCAGGGCGTACGGGCGATTGTGGTTTCCAAATCCTTGATTTGTTGTTCTCCGTAACCCATTGCCGGAAGCAGAGCGCCAATTTGGGGATATGTTTGGAAAGTCGTTTGGAGTTTTCCTACGATATAGGGTCGCGGATCCACTTGTTCAGCAGCTCCGTATTTCATAGCGGCCACAGTACCGGCTCCGATTTTCATTTCTCCATGCGTAAGGGTAGGGCCGTCTTCAACTACCAATACTTTTTTTCCGGCGATTCGATCCGGTTTATCTACGGTAATATACGAAACGGCGTCAATCACCTGAGCTTTAGGATTAATTTGGGTAATATTTTGCCGGACGATCTGAATATTTTCCAAAGAGGCTGAGTCTATCTTGTTGATGCAGATAATATCTGCCATGCGAGCCACGACTTCTCCCGGATAATACGAAACTTCGGATCCCGGACGCAGAGGATCCACGACGCCAATCATCAAATCAGGGACATAGAAGGGGAAATCGTTGTTTCCACCGTCCCATAGGATTACATCGCAACCGTCCGGGTCGTTTTCGGCTTCCCGCAGGATAGCCTCATAGTCCACGCCCGCATAAATAACATTCCGTTGGGCGACTACATGCGGCTCGTATTCTTCCATTTCTTCGATGGTGCAGTTGTGTTTTTTCAAATCATCAACAGTAGCAAAACGTTGTACTTTTTGTTTGACTAAGTCGCCGTAAGGCATTGGATGACGGATAGCGACCACTTTCAATCCCATTTCCACCAATATTTCGATGATTTTTCGGGAAGTCTGGCTTTTTCCGCATCCGGTGCGAGTGGCACAGACAGCGATGAGGGGCTTGCTTGAGCGAATCATGGTTTCTTTCGGTCCAAGCAGCCAGAAATCAGCTCCTGCAGCATTGACGATAGCGCTCATTTTCATTACGCGAGGGTAGGGGACATCGCTGTAAGAAAAGACGCAAATATCTACCTTCAAATCTTTAATCAATTTGGGTAATTCTTCTTCGGCGAAAATGGGAATACCCTTGGGATACAAATCGCCCGCTAATTCTGCTGGATACTTTCGTCCTTCAATGTCAGGAATTTGTGCTGCCGTAAATGCAACGACACAATAATTTTCAACGCCTCTAAAAAAAGTGTTGAAATTATGGAAATCTCTACCGGCGGCGCCGATGATAATTACATTTTTATTCATGGTATTAACTATAAATATGCAAGTGTTGGTTGTAAATTTTGAAAGCATTTCCACAAAGCTAATAAATATTTTTTGAAAGAGCAATGCTTTTAGCATTAAAAAAACAATAGCCGCAAGGCTTAGTTATCTCAACTTCCTTGCGGCTTTCTTCTTTCAAAAAAAAATGAAAGAACTCAGTATTTTATTTTGTGAATTTTTTCCTTCTGAAAATCATAGAATGTCGCTTTCCTTGTAGCGAATAATTTGTTCTTTTGAAAAGCCTGTCAAGTAAATAATATCATCAATGGACATATTTTTTTGAAGGCATCTTTGAATTACAATGATTTTCTCTTCTTCACGACCCTCTTCACGACCCTCTTCGATGCCTTCTTCTCGAGCGTAATCTACGGCTGACCGAACATCGTGATACTCTAGAATACTTTTTCTATACGTTTCCATATCTTCTTTTGTTAATCGTTTTATTTCGGCTAATTGAAATAATTTCTCAAAAATTCTGCCTTGAATTGTTACTGGACGATCTTTTAATCTGGATAAGTTTTTTAAAATAAACAGCCATTCATCAAAATGATTTTCCAACTCCTCTTCTGTTTTCCTGAACTTGGGCAATTCGACAAATGCAAATCTCAACTTATCTGAATACAGCGTTTTTGTCCTTTCACGCATGAGATGAACATATTCAACGACTTGTTCCTTGTCGCCTTCCTGTTCATCAAAAAGGACAAAGTCGAGTATAGCTACAATATAAACTGCTTTCAATTGGAAGTTCCAAATTCCACGTTGCGCCTGTTTTTGTATCGGTAACGAGGCATAATAAATACTCCGTTCCCGAAAAAACGCTTGTTTTGCCCGCTGCATTTCCACAATAAAATAGTCTCCCTTTTCAGTGATGCAAAAAATATCAAAAATTGCTTTTCGCTCTGTTTCCAAATCTCCCCACTGTTCGGGGGGCAAGTATTGAATATCAGTGATCAAACCTTCTTCCCGCATCACTCCATTGAGGAAGTCTATCAGTAAGTCCTTATTTCCGAATATCTTGTGAAATCCAAAATCCGTTAACGGATTCAAATACCTTGATATAAATTCTTCAAATTCTTCAAAAATTTCCATAGCTAAGTGTTTTTAGTTCATAAAATTGAATTGGCTTATGCAAAGATATCAATTTTCCTGCTTTTACCAATGAATTTTGCGCGTGAACGCTTTGATTCGTGTTTTGTCTGAAGTTCCTAACTTCTAATTGCAGCCTCTCAATCCGGCTGCAATTTCATAAATGGCGCGTGCATCGTTCATATCTAATTTACAGAAATTACCGAGACTGCCTCCCGAATTTATTTTCAAGGTTTCTATCAATCGATCGATATCGGCAGCTTTCGCTCCCAATGCTGCAAAATCGACAGGGAGTCCCATCGAGATAAAGAAATTTTTCAAGGCTTGAATACCTTTTCCTGCAATTTCTTTTTTATCGCCAACATTTTCTATTCCCCACACACGGACGGCAAATTGCACAAAACGATCAATTCCAGAAGTATAAACGTATTGCATCCACGCTGGAAACATTACAGCCAATCCGGCTCCGTGCGCTATGCCATACAAAGCGCTTAGTTCGTGTTCCAAGCCGTGCGTAGCCCAGTCCTCTTCACGGCCTACGCCGCAGATTCCATTGTGTGCCATTGTGCTGGCCCACATGATGTTGGCGCGCGCTTCATAGTTATCGGGTTCTTGGAGAACTCTTGGAGCCTCTTGAATCACGGCCAGCAAAATGGCTTCGCATAAACGGTCAGTCACTTCCACTTCCTTCGTTTGAGTAAAATAACGTTCCATAACGTGCGCCATCATGTCGGTAATGCCGTAAGCCGTCTGATTAGCCGGAAGGGTAAAAGTCAATACCGGATCCATGATGGAAAATACTGGACGAAGCGCTGGACTGCCCGTCCCTCTTTTCAAACCGCCTTTTGTTTTCGTAATGACTGTGTTTTCTGAACCTTCGCTTCCTGCTGCCGGAATAGTCAATATCGTTGCCACCGGTAACGCTCGGTTGATAGCAACTGTTCTTTCAAAAAAATTCCAAAAATCACCGGCATAAGGCGTTCCAGCGGCAATGGCTTTAGCCGTATCAATAACGCTCCCTCCGCCTATGGCCAAAATAAAATTGACCTGTTCCTTGCGGCACAATTCAATGCCTTCGTATACCAATGTATCGACCGGATTGGGCTGCACGCCGCCCAACTTGACATATTCGATGAATTCGTTTTGAAGATTGCCTTCGACTTCAGCCAATAAGCCGCTCTTTACAGCCGAGCGCCCGCCATAAAGGATTAATACTTTCGTTCCTCCATACTTTTTTATTAATTGAGCCGTATTCTTCACTGTATTTCTGCCAAATACAAATTCTGTCGGGCTACAAAACCTAAAATTGTTCATACAGATATTTCATTTTATGATTATTACTCTAACATTAACTGCCAAAATTCAGTATCAATCCACCGATTGAATTTAAAACCGGATTCTCTAAAATTACCCACCAAATGGAAACCGAATTTTTCATGCAACTTCCGACTTATATCGTTCGGTAGAGATATTCCTGCAATCAGCGAATGAATGTTTGCTGCTTTGGCTTTTTCTATTAACTCTTTATACAAAACGCTTCCTTGTCCTTTCTTGCTATATTCAATATCCACATAGATACTGGTTTCCAATGTCCTGTTGTACGCCGAACGTAAGCGCCAGTTGTTTAGATAAGCATAAGCTGTAAGCAGTCCCCTTTCTTCATATACAATATAAGGATAATTTTTTTCCAAAATACTTTTTATTCGTTGCCTCATTTCTTCGGCTGTAACCTGTTTTTCCTCAAAAGTGATTATCGTATGCTCGATATAATAATTGTATATTTCCGCTATGCGGTCGGCATCGGAAATTTTCACCTCTCTAATCATTTGTTTCAATCTGTTTCAAAATATCGTATAATTTTCTTCTGCTTTTCGGCATACTTCATCTAAGGTATGCATCAAATCAATAGAAAATTGCCAGGACATTCTCGGACTTTCCAGTAAACCTTTATCCAGACAATCCATTACTTCCGCCGCTTCATAATTGTATCCGTTGCCTTCCGATTGGATGAAAATCGCCTGTTCGCATCCTTCGTTCTGATGGATAGACAATTGAGTGGGAATATGAAACATGTTGTGCAATTTTAAATAACCTCCTTCGCCGTACAAACGGGCTTCGTTGTCCAAAATCATTTCGAAGGAAGAAGTCAACATACTGATTTCTTTCCCTTTATGTTTAAAAAGAATAGAAGTCGTCCAATCGCTTCCTGTGGGCGCCGGAACCGATACTACTTTTATATCTATCGGATTGCCAAATAAATACATTGCAGTAAATATGGGGTAAATGCCGATATCGGGTATCGACCCGCCTCCTGACGCTAAATTATAAACGCGGTTGTCGGGGTCGAACGGAGAAATAAAGCCAAAATTACATTGCAATAAAAAGGATTTACCGATTGATCCGTTTTCCATTTCAACTTTGAATTGCTGCATACTGGGTAAAAAACGAGTCCACAAGGCTTCCATCAAAAAAACTTTCTTTTCTCGCGCTTTGGCGATCATCGTTTCTACCTGCGCCGAATTGGAAGCGAACGGTTTTTCGCACAGTACGGCTTTACCGGCTTCGAGACACATCAGCGTATGTTCACAATGCAAAGGATTGATAGTCGAGATATATACTGCTTCTACTTTCGGATCGGCTAACATGGCTTCATACGAACCGTAAGCTTTTTCAAATCCATGCTTTTCCTTGAATATTTCGGCCCGTTCCAACGAGCGGGAAGCAATTGCATAGCAATGGACATTGGGAAGGATTTTCAATCTTTCTGCAAATTTATTAGCGATATGACTTGCGCCCATTATTCCCCAATGATATATTTTTCCCATCTTGTTGCTGTTGTTAGGATTCATTCCACTTTTTCAGGGTTCTTCCCTCCACGGAGAATCGGGTTTTAAATAGGGTTCTATTTCTGCGTAGGGAAGTTCTATATGGATGCATCCTGCCTCCTGCGGGGCTATTTCGCCAGGGTTATAAATAAAGATAATTCCTTCTTTCTGGACGAAAAAATTGTTATGAGGAATTATTTTTTCCATTTGATAGTCCGGGTGGTTCTCCTGAAGATTGTTTTCTTTCTGTAGATTCTGTTTAAGTAGACGGGTCAGTTCTTTTTGGGAATCCGGTACGAAAATATCGTCGTACAACAAATTACGGCCGGTTTTCAGATTTACCACAAATCCTTTTTGCACAATAGTCTTTTGATTTTCAACGTCATGCAGAGAGGTTGTTATCACATAACTAACTAAGTTGTCATAGTTGCGGTAAAAATCGTTTTGTATACTGTAATCTTTTGAAAAATAATTTTCTGCCGATTGTTCTTTTTCGAGGCCAGCAGTTGGACGATCGGCCCACAATTCCTTATGGGTCTCTATGAAATGATTGTATTTTTCCCGTTCGTTTTCATATACGACAGCAGGAACCGTATCCGGCGAGAAAGACGGGAAAGCATCCCCAAAAGCGTTTGTAATAAACTGTCGTTGCAGGTTTTGCAAGATATTTTTATCATGATAAGCCGTAGGAAAAGTAAATTGGATATTGGCCGTAAAACCGGTTAAATCTTTCATTCCTTCGCTGAAATATTCTTTGTTGAGGGAAACCGTTTTAAATTGAATGGGATTTCCCCACAAATAATTTTTTCCCCACTGATACAGAGGGCTGTCTGATTTCATGTAAATAACCAGATCGGAATAAGGAACAAATATTTCGACAATGCCTAAAATATAAGCTCCCAATTCATACAGGTTGTAGATAAAGGTAATGCCTTTTTCATCGGCAATCAGATTGTCGGTCGGGGAAATGGTTACGTTGGGCATAAAACCAGCTTCGATAAGCGCTTCTTGGCTGGTATAATTTCGGGAACTCATCAAGGAAGAAAGCAGCAAAGCAGACATGGCTTCTTCCGTATCGTTTAGAAAAATTTCGTTGTATTTAATTTCCCGTCCCGTATTGATGTCCACTACCATTCCTTGGGTTGAAGAAGCTCCATGCGCTCCGCCTCGGTATTCATACACGTTGATTACCTGGCTGATGATATTGCCCTTGTTGAACATGATCGTATTCCGCATTGTTTTATCAAAATTGTATAGCGAAGAAAAGTCTTTTACGTCTTTTCCCGTTTGTTCTGCTCGGGCAACTTCCCGCGTATACATTCCCGATTTTTCAAAAAAAGCTTTGTATTCTTCCAAAAATGAATTGGAATACAATTTAATCGCTTTTTTAGGAGAAATAGTTGCATATTCTTTTCCAAAAAAAGTACCGACAAAAATAGATTGAAGCGTATCTTGCGTGATTTTGTTTACACACGCTTCTGGATAAAAAAAGTTGATTTTCAGTCGACAAACTGGATTGTCTTTCTTACGATACAGATTGTAGATTTTTTTTTCTTCAATGCCTCCATACTTTATGGAATTATCCTTGTAGGATTGAGCGTTTATGATTAAATGAGGAAAACAGCTAATTATTAGCCACAACAAAATCTTACTATTCCTTTGCATAATGTACATAAATTTGTTTTATAGGGTCGTATGGAATCTGCACGTTCATTTCCTTGGGAATGCATAAAATACACACTCGTTTCATGATAAAAAAATTGTACAAATATACTTTTAAAAAAACATTTTCCCATGAAATAAAGTAAAAAATACGATATTTATTAACGGATAAATTACTATTTTTATGCTAATTTATGACTTGCTATTCCTTGTTCTCTCCGCTCATCGTGAGCGGCTCTTTTCTCCGAAGAAGTAAATCGCCCAATTTGTCAAAATCTCTCCTGAAAAGAATGCCGACTCCTTGCGTCATTTCGGGGGTAAGGCTATAATAATTGCGGTAATTGTAATGATTGAAAGCTTTGAGGCGAATATCGCCGCTTCTTGTTAGTTTGTATTCGATGTCAAAATCGCCTAACAAAGGCGTATTGCTCGTCAGGTAGTTGTTGGCGTATCCGAAATTACTGTTGATAGTCAATCGATTATTGAACAATGTACTGGACAAAAGTAATTCTACTTCCGTATGGCTCGACGCTCCTTCATTCGATTGGTAAAATTTGGTTCCCACTCGGATGTTTTCAGTCAGCGAACTCAGCATATTGGACAACTGAGTAGAGAGGGTGGAAGTCAGGATGGACATATTATTATTTAAATCGTTTCGACCTGATTCGGGCGGAGTGTAGAAGCGTCCCATCACTAAGAGGTAAAGCGCTTGCCGGTTCATCATATCTTCGGTCGGTATGTAGCTTTTTACTTGGCGTTCCAAATCGCTGGTAGCTCCTGGTAATTCCAAATCAAATTTAACCGCTGGTTGTACTAAAGGGCCGGATAATAAAAGGACGCAGTTGACTGGAATATTGTTCCATGCGCTGAGTCGATACTGTTTTTCACTACCGTCGCGCGTAGTTACTTGCGTTGTCAGCTGTTGATCCAAATCCTCGAGATTGGCTGTGAGTTTGTAAACGGCTTTGACATTCAAACTCGTCTGGGTCAACGGATCGCCCTGAAAATGAATCGAACTGTTTTCCTCTATTTCAAAGATTCGGCTAAAAGCTTTTTGGATACTGAAATTGTATTTCCCTTCGTCGATTTCGTATTTGCCGGATACTTTCAACGGCGATTGCGTGCCATATTGGATGCGCAAATTTCCTTTTCCTGTACCGCTCAACATATCTTTGGATACGGGATCCATGACGATTGCAAAAGCGGCATCGTTGTTGATGTCCATCAAGACCTCGAGGTCTATCTGGGTATCCAATTTTGATTTTTTTGTACTTTGGAGAGCGGTTGTCGCTGTTCTGTTGGCAATGAATTCCTCCTTATCTTTTTTCTCTTTGGAAACGAAATTGATGAAATCATAATCGACGATGTCTGTTTCTTTCATAAAATCGAGAGTGAGGAATGTATTTTTTGTATTGTGTCCAAACATTTTGATGAAGATATTGCGTTCATTACCGTTAATAGTAACGTTTCCGGTTCCAAACACTGTTCCGTAGAACAGGGGATTGGAGCGGGCAGTCGCATTGAAAATCAAGAAGTCGTTGCAGGTAATATTGCTCGAAAATTGGAAATTACTGAAGCAATGGTGTTTAACATATCCATCGGCTGTTGCTTTGTTTCCATATTTATCATAAATGCTCCCTTGTTGAATGGATATTTTATCGGTATCGCACCGGACTTCCCAGCCGGAAATATAATAGGTCGTATTGAGAAATTCTACTCCGAAACTGCCATTTTTTACCCTTACATCTCCTTCTACTGTGGGATTATTCAGATCGCCGCACAAATGCAGTCGCCCGCTCATTTGTCCAGAGAGATTTTGCACTACTTTATCCATGTATTTGCGGAGGAAGGAACCGTCGGCATTGAGAGCGTCGAAGTATATAGAGATTTCTTCTTTTTTTGTATAAATAATTCCGTCGACATTGACATAAGACGAATCGTTTTTGTAAACGTTGCCTTTCATCAACACGCCTTGATTTTGTTCATCCCAATCTCCTTTCAAAATTAAATGACCAAAAACGGTATTGTTGAAAGAAAAGTCGGTCACATCCAATGTGGTTGCCAGTTCTCGCGTTTTGTACAAGTCTTTCATGGTCACAAATCCGGTAGCAATTCCTCCAAACTCCAAGGCCTCAATATTCAGAGATTCGAAAATATAATTCAAATCTACTTCATTTAAATGGATCGTAAGCAAGTCGCTTGCATCGCGCGATATTTGACCTTCTATTTCCACAAATTGTTTATTGTGTACCGCTTTCACATTATGGATGCGAAATGCTTTATCCCTGTATTGGATATTTGCCGGCAAGAGCGTCCAGATCGAATCGTTGAAAACCAATGTAGATGGTTGGAACTGAATGGAAACCGACAAAGGATTATTTTTGGATGGAAGAGTCAATTGAGTGGTAAAATCCAATTCTCCCTGGTAATTGGAATTTTTATCAGCATTTTTCCAACTGACTATCGAATGAATGGAATCGTTCATAGCTTGAAGGTTGGCCGTGAAAATCAGTTGATTTCCTTTCTTTCGCGTATTTTTACCCTCAAATTTCAATGCAAGGAATGGATTCCGGTTATCAATTTCCAGATGTCCTTCGTCGATCGTAGACCCCTTCAATCCCAAATGAGAAAAAAATGCTTCTAAATAAGCTTGATTTTCCAAACCGTTGTATTCTCCTGCGATAGATGAATTTTCGTAAAACGTTACCGGAAATTCGAAAATATGGGAAAAATCCTGCGTATTGTTGATCTCAAAATTCAGGGAAAAATGATCGTCTGTAGATTCAAACGTTTGCAAATTGGAAGGAATCAGCGACGGAAGATAAGAAGTGATCCAGTTCTTTAGCGTTTCAGGCAAGGTACGCAAAGAATAATTTCCGGTTATTTCTCCATTGAGTAGATCGGATCGAATAGATAATAGTCTTTTATCTTCCTCTTCTTGAAAATTAAGAGCAATGTCGCGGATCGAATAATTTCCCTTTTCGGTAGAAAAAGATAAGTCATGAAAAGATATTTCACCTTCCATATTGTCTATATTGTTTCCTTTTACATTTGCACTTATAGCAAATGATAATTCTGGTTTTTTGTATTTTTGGATTAGGTTTAATTTATCGAGCAAAAGGTTGGAAGCCGTAGCCGAGAACTTGAATTCGGAAGATGCGTCTTTCAACAGAAATAATCCCTCTGCCCGAATAATTCCTTCCGGACTATTGATGTTCAAGAGGCCATTGAAACTATCGGGCGTAAAATCGCCTAATAGGCTGACATTTTCATAATTATACGATTTGTAATCAAAATGTTTGACCAATGCATTGACATGTCCTTTGAAATTGAAATGACGATCAAAAACGGTATTCGCTTGAATTTCAAATTCGGTTGTTCCGAAATTGTCGTTATTCAATAGCTTTTTCATATTTATTTCATGTGAAGAAATTGTGCCATTGATGAATCCGGTTTTATTTTGTCCTAGAAGAATATTGGCTTGCAAACTTCCCACTCCCGTTGAAAAATCGACAGATGCCATCAATTCTTTGATGTGTCCCGAAATTTTTCCCTTCAGGGCAATATCTTCCAATCGTTCCAGCGCTTCGGGCAACTGTACCGGTTCGGGATTAAAACTGTTGGCAATAATTTGTATGCCTTTGGGCGTAATGTGCGAATCGTTGATATTGCCGTTTACGAAAATATCTTCCACATTGGGACTGCTCAAATTGCGAAGGTTTAGATTGGCCGAAATGCTTAGGTCTTTTTTATTTTTAATCAGAAAATTGGTCAAACTGATATCGTTGAATGTTCCCGAAGCTTTTCCGCTGATTTCCAATTCTTCCTTGAAGTAAGTAAAAACGGGAACGATCGAACAGACGTCTTTCAGAAGAAAAAGCGAAGGTTTTATCTGAAGTTCGAAACGTACTTTTTCGCTGAATTTATCGCCCGGATTTAGTTCGCTGTAATCGGCAAAAATATGGGTCAGGCGAAGATCGGATTGAGGAAGGCTTACATTCAGGGACTCTATTTCTGCCTGTCCTGGATCGGCTTTGATGTCGAAGGAAAGATGTTTTACTTCGAAACCCGATTTTTCTGCGAAACTCAAACGTTTGACGTATGCGTCTAAATGATTGTTTTTTAACTCATTGAGCTTGATCTGGGCGGATATGTCGCTCAACTCAATATCGTTGAGGTTAAGGTATTTAGGTGTAGAAGCTTTATTTTTTACGCGATAAGAAAAAGTACCGTGTCCTAAAGCCAGATTTTTAATATTCAAGTCGATAGGCGTTTGTTTTTTCTTTTCTTTTTTCTGGAAAATATCAATAATATACTGGATATTCAAAGGCGACTGAGGCGTTTCGCGGTTCAAGTTAAGCTCAAAAGTGTATATTTGCGCCGAACTGAAATGGAATTGTTTTTTGAAAAGTGGAAGAAAATCAAAACCCACAATGATTCCCTTTGCCGTAAACAAAGTATTGCCCGATTGGTCTTCTATGTATATGTCCTTAAGAATCAAACGGTTAAAAAGTTGAAATTCAATTTGTTGAATTTGTATTTCCGTTCCCGTTTTTTCTTCCAGGTAATTGGTTACTGTATTCGCAATTTTGTGCTGAAAGTAAGGAACTTGCAAAAGGGTGGCAGGTAAAATATAAAAAAAACCTATCACCAATGCAACACTCCATATACAGTATTTAAATGTTTTCATTACTAAACCTTCGCAAAGCTAATAAAAAATCGCTACTTTTGCAAACTTCATATTGATACATTCTAAAATTTATGATCACCATTTTAGGAATAGAATCCTCTTGCGACGATACGTCGTCGGCTGTTATACGCGATGGAATGGTTTTGTCGAATATTATAGCAGGACAAAAAGTGCATGAAGCGTATGGCGGAGTGGTTCCAGAATTAGCTTCGCGCGCGCATCAGCAGAACATCATTCCGGTTGTAGATCAGGCTATTCGACAAGCTGGAATACAAAAAGAAGATTTGTCGGCAATCGCTTTTACGCGCGGTCCGGGACTTTTGGGATCCTTGTTAGTTGGCGTTTCTTTTGCCAAAGGTTTCAGTGCGGCGTTGGATATTCCGATGATTGAAGTAAATCATTTGCAAGCGCATGTATTAGCTCATTTTATCAAGCAAGGCGAAAACGATGTCCGTCCGCCGCAATTTCCTTTTTTGTGTTTATTAGTGTCTGGGGGCAATTCCCAGATTATTTTAGTACGGGCCTACAATGCGATGGAAGTAATCGGACAAACAATCGACGATGCAGCTGGCGAAGCTTTTGATAAATGCGCCAAAGTCATGGGTTTGCCTTATCCCGGAGGCCCTGCTGTCGACCGTTTGGCTCAAGAAGGAAATTCAGAAGCATTTCCGTTGAATAAACCGCAGGTACAAGGATACGATTACAGCTTCAGCGGATTGAAAACCTCTTTTCTCTATTTATTAAGAGATCGGTTGAAAGAAAATCCCCGCTTCATAGAGGAACGTCGGGCTGATTTGAGCGCCAGCCTTCAGGCCGCCATCATCGAAGTATTGATGAATAAACTTCGAAAAGCTTCTAACGATTTGAAGATAAACGAAATTGCAATAGCTGGAGGCGTTTCTGCTAATTCTGGTTTGCGGAATGCCTTAAAAGAACATGCCGCAAAGTACGGGTGGACGATTCACATTCCGCCTTTCGCTTTTACGACCGACAATGCGGCAATGGTAGCCATGAACGGTTATTTCAAATATTTGGAAAGAGATTTTTGCGCTATGGACGTGGTTCCCTTTACCCGCGTAGAACTTTGAACGTTTCCTCTTTCTCTATTTTTCATTCTTTAATAAAAATTCTTTGAAGCAATTTCGCGAACGAGCGAGTAGAGCACATAGGAAGCGTCAAATACAACAAAAACTAATTTACATAAATTCTATTATTTGTTATTTCCACTTCAAATAGGCAATTTTCATATACTTTTGTAATCGAATTGCATATTTGCATAAAAATGCCTATAAGGTAGAACTTGAATAAAATGTACAACATCTATTTCATCGTAATCATCACAATTGTAGTTCTCAGTTTTGCATGGGGACAAATTTTAAGCTATCTGAATCGTAAACAAATGAGTCCTGTCATTCCGGAAAAATTAGAAGGTATTTATAATCCGGAAGAATATGCCAAACAACAAGCATATCAAAGAGAAAGCAGCCGTTTCGGATTGCTATCCAGTAGTTTTTCCTTTGTCGTTATCGTGGCGGTTTTGTTTGCCGGACTCTTGGGATGGTTGGATGAAACCTTGCGGGAGCATACCTCTAATTTTATTCTTCTTCCACTGCTTTTTTTCGGGATTATCCTAATAGTAAACGAAATAATCGATTTTCCATTTGATTGGCACGCTACCTTTACAATTGAAGAAAAATATGGTTTTAACAAATCTACGCCGAAATTGTTCGTTACCGACTGGATCAAGAGCATTCTGTTGACTTTGGCGCTGGGAGGAATCGTGTTAGCCGGACTTGTTGTTATTTATCATTATACGGGCAAATGGTTCTGGTTGTTGGCTTGGGCGCTGGTTTCCGGCATTTCCTTGCTGATAAGTTTATTTTATTCCGAATGGATTGTCCCTTTATTCAATAAACAGGTACCATTGGAAGCGGAAAGTTTGCGGGATGCCATCGAATCGTTTGCACAAAAAGCCGGATTCGAATTAAAAAATATCTACCTAATAGACGGTTCGAAGCGAAGTACAAAAGCCAATGCTTATTTCACGGGTATGGGAAAAAAGAAACGAATCGTTTTGTTTGATACTTTGATTCAGGAATTGGAAACAGAAGAAATTGTAGCGGTATTAGCGCATGAGATTGGCCACTATAAAAAGAAACACATTGCGTATTCGATGATTCAAGTGGTGATTTCAGGAGGAATAAGCTTTTATATTCTTTCTTTGTTTTTAGGAAGCCGTCCGTTGGCAGAAGCGCTGGGCGGATCGGTTCCTTCTTTTCACTTGGGGTTGATCGGTTTTTCATTTTTATTTGCTCCGATTTCGGAACTTTCGGGTTTGCTGTTTCAAGTCATTTCAAGAAAAAACGAATACGAAGCCGACGCTTATGCCGCTCGTTTTGGTTTGGGAAAAGCATTGATTAGTGGTTTGAAAAAATTATCGGTAAAATCGCTGAGCAATCTGAATCCCCATCCCTGGGTCGTATTCTGGAATTATTCGCATCCTACTTTGTTGCAGAGAATTACGTATATTGAAAAATTTTTGTAATTTTTATTCTTTGGAACGGATCAACTCCAGATAACAGCATAATAACGGATTGTTTTGTTGTTCGCGCAAGTGAAGTCCGTTGCCTTGACATTGTTTGCATACAAAATATCGTCCTATTGATACAATTTGCATGATCATTCTTATTTTATTTTTGTTCCAAATTCAATAAATACTTTTTCATTTCCAATCCGTAAGCATAGCCGCCCAATTGACCGTTGGCATTGATCACCCGATGGCAGGGGATAATAATTGCAATCGGATTTTTTCCGTTAGCCGTCCCTACAGCCCGACAGGCCTTTGGATGGCCTACCCTTTCTGCCAATTGCGCGTAACTGATTGTTTTTCCATAAGGAATTTGCTGCAAGACATTCCAAACTTGTTGTTGAAACAAAGTTCCTTGCGTCGCCAGCGGAAGGTCGAACGAGCGGCGTTTTCCTCCAAAATATTCATCCAGTTGAGCGCTGGTTTGCCTGATTACGGGATGGAACGAGGGAATGCCTGTCTCTTCGCAATCGCACAATCGCAAGCCGATCAAGGCATTGTTTTCTACTTGTATTTTCAGGCGTCCAACAGGAGACGAATAGTATCCGGTTTCCATAATAATGTAAATGATTTAGTGTTTAACAATTTCTTGGTATTGATTCCAGCGGTCGACAACATTGCGTACATAATTAATGGTTTCTGTACCCCGAAAATATCCTTGCTTGCAAACGGGGTCGTTGTAGTATTCCGGCAAACTTTTTAATCGAACATATTCTTCTACTTCCTCCCAAAGATGCGGATCTTTTCCGTATTTTTCGGCCAGAGCCTGCGCATCGTAAATATGTCCTGCTCCGGCATTGTAGGCCGCTAAAATAAATTTGATTCGCTCGTTTTCGTTCTGAATTTCTGAAAACGAACGGTTGAGCCTTTTCAGGAAACCGGTAGCCGCCATAACGCTTCCTTCTGGATCGTCCAATTGATCGGATGGAAGGCCAAATGCTTCTGCTGTTTTAGGCATTAGGCCCATCAGACCGGTGGCGCCGGCCCAGGAAACGCAATTCGTGCAAAATTTGGATTCTTGAAAGGAGATAGCCGCTAATAGCCGCCAATCCCATTGGATTTGTTTGGCATATTCTTTGAAAAAATGATCGAATGGAGATATTTGATGAGGCCCCATCACTATGGCCATGGCCATTTGTGAATCGTTAGGTCTTTTGCTCATTTCGAAGTAGCGTTTGACAATGGATTTATAGTGCGAATCATTCTGATTTTCCTTAAACCAGTCGTTGAGAATAGCCGCCAGAAACGGACTGGTTTTTCTTACCGCCCAGGAGGCGCGTTGCGGATGACTGACCTGCAACGAGATATTGATATTTGGATAGTATGTTTTGTTGAGTTTGGCTATATCAGCATCGCTCACCGTATAGGGAATTTTTCCCATTGCCACCATTTCGATCAAATCTTCCGCTGAAATGGTGTCTTTATCAATCACCCGAATATTAATGCCGCCTCCCAGTTCGTCGTTCAAATTTTTCATCCGTCGCTGGTATTTACTGTCGTGAATCACCCATACATCTTTTCCGATCAGATCGGTGACATCTTTTAATTGGGTCTCTCCTTTGCCGGTTCGTTGAATCAGAACTTGTTGATTGGTGACTTCGCGTCCGCAATAAAACAGCGAAGCCTTGTTCTCTTTCGTAATGGGAATGTTGTAAGCAATCAAATCTCCTTCATTCTTCAAAAGCATTTCGACCAGTTTGGATTCGTTTTCAGCCAATTTGATATTGATTTTTAGCTTACAACTTTCGGCAAAGTCGTTTAGCAATTCATATTCGTATCCTTTGGGTTCGCCTTTGTATATAAAATAAGACATGGAACCCGCCACTGTCAAGACATTAATTTCTCCTTTTTTCCGGATTTGGAAATAATCGTCGGATAGAGGCTTCTGAATTTTTTTTTCCTTGCATCCCGATGAAGGAAGGAAAAGGGCCAATGCAATAATAATGGGAAAGTACGGTTTCATGGATTCGACTTAGCTGATAATTGATCCGTACTGGTAACTGTATTCCAAAATGTCTAAGATGAAAGGAATATCGTTTTCTTTTATTCCGGCTTGGATCAAGTCGGGAATATCGTTTGCAAATGCATCCATAAATTCGTTCTGCGTTTGATTGCCTTTTTCCCACGATAATTGGTAATAATGGAGCGCCTCTTGAATTTTTCCCTGCACTAATTGCAGATGTCCTGCATTGAGGAAATCTACCGCATTCGGATTGTTTTCCATTAATTTATCCACATAATCCTGGGCTTGCTGATATTTGCCTGCCAGAAAAGCGCACCAGGCAATGGGACGCCACGCTTTTTCTTTGTTTTTGGTCAAATATTCCACTTTGAAATAGTATTTCATCGCTTGATCGTAATCTTTCAATTCCATATAACAATGACCGATATT
Source organism: Candidatus Azobacteroides sp. (assembly GCA_009783445.1). Classification (GTDB taxonomy): domain Bacteria; phylum Bacteroidota; class Bacteroidia; order Bacteroidales; family Azobacteroidaceae; genus Azobacteroides. Next base: position 22,803 of record WRFY01000097.1, read on the forward strand.
CAATTGAATAGAAAGATTGTCCGGATTTAATTGTTCGGCTTCTTTGTAGTAATGCAAGGACTCTTCCGGGCTTTTCAGTATTCGGTAGCAATAGGCTAATTTTTTTACTGTCCACGGATTATTGGCCGCCAACAGATTGGCCGTTTGATAAGCATTCAATGCGCCTTCCCAATCGCCCAGCATCTGGAGGCAATATCCTTTCTTTTGGTAAAGCATATCGTCGTTTGGAGAATATTCTAAAAACAGGGCGTAGATATCGGAAGCTTCTTCAAAATAATTGCGGCTGAAGTAGTATTCGCCAATAATAAATAAGCTTTCGTTGTTTTGATCTTTCATCAACGAGTTGATATACGGAACTTTATAAAATTCCGGTTTTGCTTCGAATATATCTTCGAAATCGTTTTTACGCGGATGAAGTTTGTAAAAACGGTATAAATCCTGGATGTATTGGCGAGTCCGGTAATCAATGGTTTTGGAAGGATTTTTCACCTCGCTATTCAAAATATTTTTGATGGCTTCCGTTTCAGCCGAAAATTGACCGATCATCATTTTCTGGTAATTCTCAGGCATTTGAGAAACGCTTAAGAAAAACGAATATTTATCCGAATTGCAAAGCATAGTGGATGATTCCAAAATCGAGGCCAATTGGGTCATTTCTTTGTTTCCAATCGCGGTGTAGGGAGTTGAAAAAGGAATAAACCAACTGCAAGGTTCGTTGAAGAATGGATAATTTTTCAAATGAATGAAGGAGGAATGCAAAATGTCGGCTCCTTCCAGTTGCAATTCGGAAAGTTCCTGCAATTTGTCTTGCAAACCGGCTTCTTCAATGAATTTTTGCCATTCCGGATTCTTGTCCGTAATGCCTGTTTCGCCAAACAGATCGTCCCATTTGATTTTTTTGCTTATCTTGGGACCCATTTTGATCATTTCCGGAAGCAATTCATCTTTGATTTTTTGGGTGATTTTTTCTGTGTCGCGGCACAAGATGAATTGCAGAAGGACATGGCGTATACGGTAGATAAATTGCGCATCTTCTGACAAAAAGTCTAATCGTTCGACCACTCTGGGATATAGATGCAACCGGTTGTTGTATTTGCGGAGGAACAACACAATGCCTGTGATTGCTCGTTCTTTCACTTCTTCACTCTCATGCAAGGCTGCTTCAAACAATAAGATCGCTTTTTTTTCGTCGAATGTTTCCAATAAACTAAGGGTCAAAGCTGTGACAATCAAACTCGGTAAGGCAACCGGATAAAGCGGATTGCTTATCACGCTTGCCCACTGGTCTTTTTCTTCCGCTGCCCATAAATCGCTCACCCACACGGTATAGAAAATTTTTCGAATCAATGCATCCTTTTGTTTTTCCAAGTCTCTCCATTGGAGATTTTTATCTTTATCTTCTTCTGTTTCAGCAGATTGAATTAAAGGAATAATTTGAAAAATATAATCCAGATCGCTAAGTAATTGGTCGGACGTTTCAGCCACATAAAAACGGTGAGCCCGCTTTCTTTCGTAAAATAAAGAATTATCGTTGGATGTTTTGATTTGTACTTCCACTGCATCGACAATTTGATAAACAGAACGGATCAAGTCATTATAAACTTTCTCGCGTCCCGGATCTTGCACGCCCGTAATTTGGTAATGAAGCATCATCTTATAGGTATCTTCCAAAGCGGTGAGCTTTTCCTGTAACTGCCAATTTTGCAGATGGGCAAACAGCAAGGCCGTCAATTGGAACGCTTGCTGCAACCTTCTTTCTTCCAAACATTGGGTAATCTTTTCAAAATCTGTTTGCATCCTTTGCCGTTTCATGAATATACTTATTAGTAAGACAATCTGTTGGCGTATCGGTTCTTGCCCTATTTTGCGTATGCCCATACGTCCCCCTCGTATCTATTCAAATAACATGCCTTTATCCTTTTTTCCGACAGAATGGCTGATGTAGAAAAGGGAGAACTATTTCTTTTTGAGTTCTTCCGTTATTTTGGATTCAATTTCTTCCGCCAATTCCGGATTATCTCTCAAACAATCTTTAGCGGCTTCCCGTCCTTGTCCCAATTTAGTGTCATTGTAACTATACCAGCTGCCGCTTTTTTTGATAATGTTCCGTTCAGTTCCCAAATCGACTAATTCTCCCATTTTGGAAATTCCTTCGCCGAACATGATGTCGAATTCAGCTTTGCGGAAAGGGGGAGCTACCTTATTCTTAACAACTTTGACGCGCGTTTGGTTTCCTTTTACTTCGTCTCCATCTTTGATCGGAGATATTTTCCGAATGTCCAAACGGACGGATGCGTAGAATTTCAAGGCATTACCTCCCGTCGTGGTTTCCGGAGTTCCGAACATTACGCCGATTTTGTCGCGCAACTGATTGATGAAAATACAAGTGGTATTGGTTTTACTGATGGTTGCCGTTAGTTTTCGCAAAGCTTGCGACATCAAACGGGCCTGCAATCCCATTTTGGAGTCGCCCATTTCGCCTTCCAATTCGGCTTTGGGAGTAAGCGCTGCAACCGAGTCGATCACAATAATATCAATGGCAGAAGAACGAATCAGTTGTTCGGTAATTTCCAGCGCTTGTTCTCCCGAATCCGGTTGGGAAATCCAAAGATTTTCAACGTCTACGCCTAATTTTTCGGCATAAAAGCGGTCGAAGGCATGTTCCGCATCAATGAAAGCGGCAATTCCTCCCGCTTTTTGCGCTTCGGCAATGGCATGAATGGCCAAAGTGGTTTTACCCGACGATTCCGGCCCGTAAATTTCGATGACCCGTCCGCGGGGATATCCTCCTACGCCCAAAGCGGCATTCAAAGCTACCGATCCGGTTGGAATAACGGCTATTTCTTCTACGGCGCTATCGCCCATTTTCATAATAGAGCCTTTGCCGTAATTTTTTTCAATTTTGTCCATCGCGGCTCGCAGCGCTTTCAATTTTTCTGCATTCGAACCTGCTTGTTCTTTTACTTCTGCGTTTTTTACTTTTTCACTCATAGATTACATTATTATTAATAGTAAGAAATTGGCTAAACGTATTGGACAGACTTCGGGATTTTCCCGCAAGATGTATTTGTCCGCCTGCTTTATTTCAAATAACTTACTACAAAAGTAAATATATTTTGATAATAAACAAAGCTCCTCTAAATTTTTATCACAAGTCCAATAACATTCAGTAACATCAATTATTTTTTTTTAGATAAAAAATGATAATAAAAAAATCGTTTTTGCATTGCAGCGAACAATAAAATAACTTATTTTTGACAAATAATATTTTTTTCGATCAAATCATATAAATTTATAAATTATGAAAACAAAAATTCGTGTTCACGGCAAATCGCAAAGCCGTACAGCATTGGGCATTGTCAATGCCTACTTGAAATTGTATCCTAATTCTACACTATCTGATTTGCAGAAGGCTTTTCCAAAATCGCTTAACCCTAAAAGTTTTACCGACAACATCATTGTTCCTGAAAAAGAAACAAAAGGAAATGAAAAACTATTTTTTGAACAGGAAGATGAATTAATTGTGCTAAAAAATGGAGAACGACTTTCTTTAGTAGAGCTATGGAGAAAGGAAGATTTTGATGCCATTTGTGAACATGCAAAGCAATATGGAATCGAAGCAGATGTAGTCGAAACCCTTAAACCTTTCGAAAGAGGAAGCTACGAATTGGAATACTTGGATGGAACGATAGGAACGATACCGCCAGCGGGAACCGCCCCTGCTTCGGAAGAAAGCAATGGGAAAAGGCGCAAATTCGGTTGGTGGTGGATTTTGTTGTTGATTTTATTGCTATTGATTTTATTGTTGCTCTGTTGGAAAAAATGTTGCAACGATAATAAATGTTCCCAACCCAATGGAACGCCTATCGAAAATACGACGCCTGCAGATAGCAATAGGGTAGAAGCGGCCCCGGATTCTTTGACCCCCGATTCTTTATTGAATCCTGTTGCATCAAGTCCTGTTGCATCGAATCTTGTTCGCGATATGGGCGATTTTCTATCTGTTACCTTGCCCGATGGAAAAGAATTGAAAATCGACAAAAACAGTCCGGAATTCAAACTATTTACCTTCTTAAATTCGGAGGATGCTAAAGTGGACACCTTAGACAAAGCAAAAGGATGGATAACGCTGGATAAATTGAATTTTGAAAAGGGAAGTACCCGTCTTACTCCTGAATCTGAAGGTCAATTGAAAAATATTGCAAGGATTATGCAGTTTTTCCCCAATTCGAGCATCAAACTGGGGGGATATACGGATAACACCGGAACGGATGCGATTAACATGCGGGTTTCCACCCAAAGAGCGAAAGTTTCTGCCGAAAAACTGATCTCTTTAGGCGTAAAAGCCAATCGGGTAGCTTATGAAGGGTATGGTTCTCAATTTCCGGTCTGTCCGGCCAACGATACAGACGCTTGTCGAGCGGCCAATCGTCGGATCGACATTCGAGTAACCCAGAAATAAAGATTAAGAAGGAAACGCAGATAAAGCGAATGAAACGGATAAGCGCGGATTTTTATTTTATTTCCGCGCTTATTGGCGTTATGAACCTATTATTTGCATTCTAAAGTCTATCAGACTTCCAAGTCTTCATTGAATATTTCGTGCCAGGGCAGTCCCTGTTTATTCAATTGTTCCATAAAAGGAGTGGGGTCGAATTCTTCTACGTTGAAAACGCCCGGTTTTTTCCACAATCCTTTGATAAACATCATGGCGCCAATCATAGCCGGAACGCCCGTAGTATAACTGATGCCTTGCGCTCCCGTTTCCTTGTAGGCGTCCTGATGAAGACAATTATTGTAGATATAATAGGTTAATTCTTTTCCTTCTTTGTCCAATCCTTTGATGCGGCAACCAATGCTGGTTTCGCCGGTATAGTTTTCGCCCAATTTGCCGGGGTCGGGCAAGACTGCTTTTAGAAACTGGATGGGAACAATTTCCTGCCCATTGTACCACACGGGGTCGATTCGCGCCATGCCGATATTCTGGATTACGCGCAAATGGGTCAAATATTCCTGTCCGAAAGTCATCCAGAAACGAGCTTTTTGGAGGGTGGGGAAATTTTTCACCAGCGATTCCAATTCTTCATGGTAAATCACATACGATTCTTTAGGCCCTATGTTTGGATAGTTCAGCGTTTGATGGATTTCGTGCGGTTCGGTGATTACCCATTGCCCGTTTTCCCAGTATTTGCCTTTTTGGGTTACTTCGCGGATATTGATTTCGGGATTGAAATTGGTAGCGAAAGCCTTTCCATGATCGCCCGCGTTGCAGTCTACAATGTCTAAGCAATCCATACGGCTGAAATAATGTTTGGCCGCATAAGCCGTAAATACGCCCGTCACCCCCGGGTCGAAACCGCAACCCAAAATAGCCGTTAAACCCGCCTTCTTGAATCGTTCCTGATAAGCCCATTGCCATTTGTATTCAAATTTGGCTTCCTCTTTTGGTTCGTAATTGGCTGTGTCTAAATAATTGACTCCGCATTCCAAACAGGCGTCCATGATGGTCAAATCCTGATAGGGGAGCGCCACATTGATCGCCAGGTCAGGACGGAAATCGTTCAATAACGCCACTAATTGGGGTACCTGATCGGCGTCTACCTGGGCGGTACGGATTTTTGGATTACCATATTTCGTTCCAATTGCATTTGCCAGAGCATCGCATTTCGATTTTGTACGGCTGGCAAGCAGTATTTCTCCAAAAACATCGTGATTCTGAGCCACTTTATGGGCTACTACTGTGCCTACGCCTCCTGCGCCGAGAATAAGTATTTTTGCCATTTTTTTTTGAATTTTTGGCAAATATAAGATTTATTCCTGAGAAAATCAAACAAAAGTTTTGTTCCGTTTTTGCGGACGGAACAAGATCAAAAAACGGCAAAACCCATTGCTGAATTTTGCCGTTTCGTTCACGATCGATATTTTATGAAAAACTATTTTTTCGTAAATTTACGAACGATCAACCCTTTATCGGTATGAACTTTGACCAGATAAACGCCCTGCGGCAAAGCGGATACGGATATTTTTCCGGTGAAATTGCTTTCCGACAACACTAAAGTTCCTGCCAACGAACAGATTTCAACCTTCTTGATTGGTAATTTCGACTGGATGAAAAGGTCGCTTTGTGCAGGACTGGGGAAGATTTGCAACGAATGAACAGCCACCTCTTCCAAACTTGTTGGAATTTGTGCCGTTTCAAAAGACTCGGTGAAAACGGCGATGGGATCGCTATCGTGCATGGCCGTAATCGTGTACCAGTAATGCGTTTCGGGCGAAAGACCGCTTACGATGCAACTCAAACGGTTATCGCTTGCACGCATAACGGAGTTTTTCGCCTGACCAGAGGCAGTAATGCTGTGTGAATCAAATATCTGCGTATGTGCTTGGTCAATATAAATGATTATAATATAATGGGTTGCCGATGGAACCTCATTCCATGAGATGACTACTTCGGTGGCTTGCGTTTCCACTGCGGCTTCGATGTCTTTTATAAATGACGCTTCAATAGTATGATTATCGGCAACGTCGCTAAATGTATAACTGCTAACATCGCCAACATCAGAACCGTCAACCAAAACCTGATTTATTAGGTAACCGGCA
>WRFY01000098.1 GCA_009783445.1 Candidatus Azobacteroides sp.
ATATTTACTGATAAGTTTTAATATTTATATTTATTCATTTGATTATAAGTATTTTAAATTTATAAATGTGTATTTATTTGAGACGCTTAGTATAGATGGTTCTATCGCGCATCCAATTAAGCGCGAAATCTGTAATTACGAGGTTTTTTGCTCCATGCCATCCAAAAAAGCAATTATCACAGGATGAGTTTCTTGCTCGTACTTCGCAGCCGCAATGACGCAAAGTCTATTTTTCTTTCAATATGCTCTATGGCTTGAAACTATCTTTATTTTCATCTTCTTTCTGCAATAAAATTTTCAATTTTTGATACAAAAAGGAGACGACCAAAAATAAAATACCTAAAAAGACAAGAGAAATAATCCGTCCTGTTTGTCCCATCTTCCAAATATCGTAGAGATATAATTTTGCGATAATCAACACAAACAGACTCAAGGAAATGATCCGCAAAATGCGGTTTTTCTGTTTCATTCCGATGATCATAAAAATAAAAGAAGTAATTCCCCACAAAACAGGATAAACAATATTGTGGCTAATATTCAAGATGTTTACCTTATTTGATCCGTTGTAAAACAACATCAAAAGCAGGTGGTCGAATTCCGCACTGAGAACGACTATCCACACAAATGCCGTCAGCCAGTAGATCAAATTTCGCTTCTTAAATGTACGTATTCCTTCCTCTTTCTTTTGCAACACAAATACCATACAATAAATAAGGCATGGGAAAGAAAAATAATGCAGCAAAAAATATCTCCAATGGTTCAAAGTTCCAGACAGAACTTCCTGCCGTACCCGCAAAATTATGGGAAGATAAAGAAAAACGTACGATAAAATCAACACAAGCAGCAGGTTGTAAAGCAAGCGAAACCAATTTTTTCTGTCCCGGCGAACCCAGGCAACCACGCTGACAAAAAGATACGCATACAAGCCATACGATAACCATCGAAAATTTTGCGATCGGAAGAAGACGTTCATTTGGTATTGCAATTCCAGAAAGAGCGTAACAAATAACAAGATTAAACCAGAAAAATAAAATAATCGATCCGGATGAGGTATGAACGGTAGAAATTCCTCGTCGTTTTCTTTTCGAATCAAATAGGCGTTGAGCCAAACCGTAGCCGCAATCGTCAATCCGGTTATACACCATTTGTTAAAAACAATAGGCAAATAGAATTCTCTGTTCCCTTGAAACTCAAAATAATGAAACCAATTGGCCAATAGAGAAAACAACACCAAAACCTCGATCAGGATAAAACCGCTTTTAAAAACCGGAATTTTTGATTTTTGCCACAAGCCCAGCAATATCACGGTTTCAAACGCCCAAAACAGAGTGATGGCACAACCATTCAACTGAATCGGCACAGCCAAGCTGATAAAAGTCAAAACAAGCGCTATGAGCAAATATATCAGTCGTTTGTCAATTGTCTTATCTCTGAACAGGATCGCCAGCGGAATTGCATTCAAGACCGCCATCCCTATCGTAATAACGCCTTTTACGTTGACTGGATATGCCGAGAAAATATACAAAGCAGCCGCATACAATAACAGATTATCGGTTAAAATCAGGATGGAATGAAATGCTTGAATTTTTTTGTCGCTTCGATAATGGTCGATCAGCGCCAGCAAATAAAACTGTATGTAAAACAACAGTATAAAGCAAATAGCTCCCGCATACTGTTTATCAAAAGATAAAAACAACCAACTCCAATAGAAAAACTGGGTCAAAACGCCGGCAATGATGCCGATGATTTTCCAGTCTTTGCGGAATGCAACGATCAACATGCCCGTATTCAAGATAAAAATATAGGAAAACAACACAAGGTAGTTACTCATTCCAGATGAGACCATCAAAGGCGAGGCAAAACCACCCAAAAGAGAAAAAATCGCCAATTCTTTCCGGTCGTACCGAATAGACAAAAAAACAGAAAAAAGAGTGATCAATATCAGGAATAGAAAAGAAACTGTTTGTGAAAATATCTTGTAATCCTGAAATGCAATAGTAATGGTAATATACCAAATAGAAATTCCGCCTCCCACAAGGATGGAAGAAAAGGTACGGTATCGATCTTTCAATCTGTGCGCAATGGCAATGAGAATGCCTCCGCAAAGGATTCCCAAAATAACCCGTCCTATTTCATTGATCCAATTTTGATCAATAGCATATTTGACAAAATAACCAATTCCCAACACCAAGGTTGCAATACCAATTTTGCTTAAAAAATTTTCTCCGACTAATTTTTCATAATCATTCTTCTCCTTTGGCTGTTCTGATTCTATCGGCAATGTTCCTTTCCGTAAAAATTTTTCAACAGGAGGTTCTTCAATCATCATTCCCTTTTCAGGCGATTCAATCGCTTTTCCTCCTTTCAATTCCACTACGGAAAATTCCATCTCAGGATCAGGAGTTATTCCACTCAAAACCTCTACCGGAGGCAAAATATTACGATCTTTTTCGTCTTCTTGATTTATTTGATCCCTGGCAGCGGACTGATAGTCCTCCTCTGTTTTCACGTCTTTCGAGCGATTTATCCCTTTCTCCCTTTCTTTCTTTTCATCCGCAAGCAAATTTTCAGCCTCGCGTTTAGGTCTATTTTGCAACTCCATTTCACGGAATTTTTCACGCAAAAAATGCACATCATCTTCCAAACGTTCAAGCAAATTGAGTATTTTTCTATAGCCGGAATTGATATAGAGTATAATAATAAGGGTTGCAAAGATAATAAAAGTAATTTCCATCTGATTTTTGTTTATTATTCATACAAGTAAGTTTCGCAACGCACACAACAGAGGTCAAAAGTAATTAATTATTTGCAAAAAAAGTACAATTATATTTTCCAAAAAAAATCAGCCGAAAAAAATCTGAAAGCTCATTTGGAGATTTGAAGAGATAATCGTACCTTCGCAGCCAGTTTTAGAAAGTCTTCGTAGCTCAGTTGGTAGAGCAAATGACTCTTAATCATTGGGTCCAGGGTTCGAGTCCCTGCGAGGACACAAGGTAAAACGCTAATCATCAATAAAATAGGTGATTAGCATTTTTATTTTATGGTTCACGGATATGGACAAACGATCAAATGATTTTTTCCAATTGATCCACATTTTTCTTAATATCTTCATCCGATAAGGAATAATTGGTCAGGTCGCCGGCAAAGTATTGGTCGTATGCCGACATATCTACCAATCCGTGTCCCGAAAGGTTGAAAAGTATGGTTTTGGCAATTCCTTCTTCTTTGGCTTTTAAGGCCTCGTTCACGGCAGCCGCAATCGCATGCGACGATTCAGGCGCTGGAACAATTCCTTCTGTCCGCGCAAAAAGTACGCCGGCTTCGAACGAATCCAATTGATCGATATCCACAGCTTCCATCCATCCGTCCTTCAACAGCTGACTTACAATAGTTCCTGCTCCGTGATAACGCAAGCCCCCTGCGTGAATGTGCGCGGGCGCGAAGTTGTGGCCAAGCGTGAACATAGGCAACAATGGAGTATATCCGGCTTCGTCGCCAAAATCGTACTGAAAAATTCCCCGCGTCAGTTTGGGACACGACGACGGTTCAGCTGCAATAAACCGCGTTTTGCGACCCTCTTTGAAGTTATGGCGCATAAACGGATAAGCAATGCCCGAAAAATTGGAGCCTCCGCCAAAGCAGCCAATGATGATATCGGGATATTCACCCGCAATTTCCATCTGTTTTTCAGCTTCAAGTCCGATTACCGTCTGATGCAACGACACATGGTTCAACACGCTGCCCAGCGTATACTTGCAATTGGGAGTTTGCATGGCCAGTTCGATAGCTTCGGAGATGGCCGTACCAAGACTACCCTGATAGGTCGGATGATCGGTGAGAATTTTACGGCCAGCCTTAGTCGACATACTGGGCGAGGCAATCACTTGCGCGCCCCAAGTCTGCATCAGTGAACGGCGGTAAGGTTTTTGTTCATAGCTGATTTTTACCATATATACGGCCAGTTCCAATCCGAAAGTTTCTGCGGCGAACGCCATGGCCGTACCCCATTGTCCGGCTCCCGTTTCGGTGGTGATGTTGGTAATGCCTTCTTTTTTGCAGTAATACGCTTGCGCCAGCGCCGAGTTGAGTTTATGCGAGCCGACCGGACTTACGCTTTCATTCTTGAAATAGATATGAGCGGGAGTATCCAGCGCTTTTTCCAAACCCGTAGCGCGCACCAACGGCGATGGCCTATAAATCCGGTATTTCTCGCGAACTTCTTCCGGAATATCGATCCATACGTCGGTTTGATTTGTTTCTTGCCGCGACAATTCTTCTGCAAAAATAGGAAACAAGTCTTCTGTTTTTAACGGCTGTTTGGTTCCCGGATGTAAAATCGGCATCGGTTTGTTGGGCATTTCAGCCACAACATTATACCACTGTTCCGGTATCTCTTCCTCACTGAGGACAATCTTTTTCTGATTTGTCATGATATACTTTGTTTATTAATTGGACTTATGGCGTATTTTGTTCTGTTGCATTGTGTTCGTGAATATTTCTCACTACTCAGGCACAAATGTACAACAATTTCACTATTTTTGCAGAGCAAAAACGAAAATTATGCTTCAGATAGAAGTTAGCAATGTACATAAATCATTCAAGGATGTGCAAGCCGTGCGCGGTCTATCGCTTGCCATTCGTGCGGGCGAATTTGTGGCCTTGTTGGGACCCAATGGCGCAGGCAAAACTACATTGGTCGAAATGATGGAAGGCTTGCGGAAACCCGATAAAGGTGAAATCCGCATTCAAGGAAAAACTTGGCAAAAACACGAAAACGAACTTCGAAAAATCATCGGTTTGTCGTTGCAGGAAACTCGTTTTCCAGAGAAGTTGACAGTGCGCGAAACATTGCGCCTTTTCGCCAGTTTTTTCGGGCTGGATGAAGAACGCGTTCAGGAGGTTATCGAATGGACGGGACTGGAAAGCAAACACAAATCCATGACGGGGACGTTGTCGGGCGGACAAAGGCAACGGTTAGCATTGGCTGTGGCGCTGCTGAACCGTCCGCAAATTCTTTTTTTAGACGAACCCACTACCGGATTGGATCCTCATTCGCGACTCGATCTGTGGAATATTCTTAAGGCATTGAAAGACGGAGGAGAAACAACTTTAATCCTGACTACCCATTATATGGAAGAAGCGGAATCGTTGTGCGACCATATTATTATCATCGACGAAGGAAAAATCCTGCAGGAAGGACGATTGGAGGATTTGCTGAACGAAAAAGCCCGTAATCTGGACGAACTATTTATTCAGTTGACGGGCAAAACATTAAACGACCATTCGGAAGGGGAAAAATAAGGTGAAAACATTGAAAAACAAACAATTATATCAACTGACGCTGACGCAGTTTTTGGAAACCATCCGCGAACCGGAAGTGTTGTTCTGGGGAATTATTTTTCCGGTACTGATTTCCATCGGCTTGGGTTTGGCTTTTACGCAAAAATCCGAATCGAAATTTTCAATTATCCTGGTGGAAAATCCGCCTGCGGAATTGGATTCTCTGCTTCATTCGTATGCTCAATTGGAAGCAGTGAAGGGAAAAGAAATCTGGTCGTGGAAAGTAAAGGATAATATTCTGGGACATACGGAATTTAAATTTGAACGCAATGACTGGCAATCGGCGATCGTTGCCTTGAAACGGGGGGAAGCCGATATCATCATCTCGGATTCGGTTGGAAAAATGCAATATCATTTCGATCCGTATAATTCGCAAGCGCAATTGGCCTACATGAAACTGTCGGCTTTGGTACAGTCGCCGAAAACATCCAATACGACCATTGTCGTGCCTGTTGCACCTTTGACCTTAAAAGGCGTCCGGTATATCGACTTCCTGGTACCGGGTTTAATTGCTTTTGGCATTATGAGTTCTATTCTTTGGGGCGTCAGTTATACGTTGATCGAGCGGCGATCGCAAAAGCTGTTGCGGCGCATGGTAGCCACGCCAATGAAAAAATCGTATTTTCTGTTTGCCCTGATGTTTGTCCGCATCCTGATGAATTTTGTCGAAGCTTTGATTCTGTTCTTTTTTGCATGGTTGCTGTTCGACATCCAGATACAAGGAAATATTGGCGCCTTGCTGGTTTTGTTTATGGCGGGAAACATTGCCTTTACGGGAATAGCCGTATTGGTTTCGTGCCGTACATCCAAAACAGAAGTTGGTACCGGATGGATCAATGCAGTACAAATGCCGATGATGATCCTTTCGGGGGTCTTTTTCAGTTACCACAATTTTCCCGAATGGAGTATTCGAATTATCAAGCTGTTGCCCTTAACTGCGCTGGCCGACGGCATTCGAAGCATTTTCAATGAAGGAGCCGGATGGATGGAAATTATGACCCCTTCTGTGGCGCTTTCTGTTTTTGGAGCGTTGTGTTTTGTAATTGGAATGAAATTTTTTAAATGGTATTGATTTTTTGGGGATTTCTTCATTTTCTCATCATATTTCAATGACCTTCTTTTCCACATTCCAGCCCGAAATGGAAAGCGTATATTTTTTGTTTTTTTCTTTGGCAAACCGACATTTGAGTACTTTTTCTTCGCCGGGTAATAAACTGATATAATTGTCTGACCATTCTATGGGAACCACAACGTTCTTTTCTTCATCCTGTACTAACAACTGGGTGAAAAAGGCAATTTCAGTCGACAAATTCCGAACGGTGACTTTGATTTCTTTTTTTCCCTCGTAAAGAATATAATCTATATATGCAGAAATCTGAGCGGGAAGCATTTCGTTCAAGTCGGTCAAATCGGCGTAACGAGTAGTAGGCGTATGCATCCAATTTGTTTTATCCCAATTAAATACATCTTTATTTTCCGGTACCCAATAAAAATTGTCCGTTACGATTTCTCCCATCGAATCGATCAATCGCAGAGAAATGAAGACGCCTTCTTCCAGCGGACTACACTTAATCAGTTGACGTGAACGATTCGGCTCAAGTTCGATCATACTTTCGGAAGATTCCATCAATTCGGAATAAAGCGAATAAATTTCGTAGTGCATCATTCCGCTAAATCGCTTATCCATCCGCTCATTGACTACATAAATACAGTTATCTTCGTAATTGTAAATCGCCTGTTGCGGTTGATTGGCTTTTTTTGCCGCATAATAGCCGGCAGTCGGAACTAAGTAATAATCGTATAACTGCCAGTAGAGCGAAGGCCAAGCTGAATTCATCATCCACTGAATAATTCCCGTGGTCTGCGGAATTTTAACGCGAAAAGCTTCGAACATCGCTCTGGTTCCTTCGTAGTCCATTACTTGCGCTTTGGTTATGTATTCTTCTAAGGAACGAGCTTTGCCGTATTTGCGGTTCATTGCTTCTGTCAATACCGACAAATTGTTCATGGCATCTTGCGAAGATGTACAGTGGTAGTTCCAATTTTCATTGGTTACCGGCCAAAGCGCACTTTCTGGAATAAACTTTTTAATTGATTCGAGAATAGGTAATTGTGCTCCAATTCCGGTTTCCGTATTAAATCCGTAGGCTCCGCCCCAGCGACGGTCTTCATACCAATAATTAGGACCTACATATTCGTAGGGGCCGTTCATTTTCATTCCTGTCGGGCCAGAGATTTCGCTGGTTACGCGAGCAGCCGAAGCCATGTAAGGACGGTCGTCGATTCGTCCCAATATTTCGCAATATTTTTTTTCCAGCGCCGGACGAGGAATTTTATCGCTTCCCAAAAACCAGGCAATCACGCTGGGATGATTTCTCAACCAGAGTACCTGATCTTCAAACGACTGTGCAATTAAATTCATTTGTTCGTCGGTAATGATTCCTCCATACTCGTCGGTCTCTCCTTTCAGGTATTCGCTCCATTCCCATTGGCAACTCCACCCCGCTAAGAGCATAATTCCGTTTTCATCGCATAAATCATAAAGCTTCTGGCTTTTACCCCACATATTTTCCAAGCGGATAGTATTTAGATTCATATCTTTAGCGTAACGCACCTGAATTTCGTTGCTTTTGTCCGTATCGCGTAGAAAAAGATCGTCGGTCCAACCTCCTCCTTTGATCAAAATTTTTTTACCGTTGAGCATGAATCCCCGTTCGCCTTTTTCCGTAAAGTAATCCTTTATTTTTCGTATACCGAACTTGATTTTTTCTTCGTCCGAAACTTTATCTTTCATCTGAAAACTCAATTCCAATTCATACATTTCAGGTTTTCCCAGGTTGTTGCACCACCAGATACGCGGATTTGACAGATGGAGCGCCGGAGAATTCGTGCTGTCGAGCCGGATTTGTTTTGTTTCATTGGGTTGCAATGTGACCGGATAAGTAAAACTGCGATTATTTTCGATCGTACCGATTAAATGACCGTGTATAATTTTGTTGGAATGATTAACGAGTTCTGTTTCAATCGTAAGCCAAGCTTCTTGCAGAGTTTCTGTATTCAAATCCGAGCGCACTACCGTGTTTTTCAGGGAAACTTCTTCGGTAATTCGAATAAAAACTTCGCGAAAAATTCCCATGCTTTCATCAGCCGGACGCGGATTCCAATCTGCAAAACCAATATTAGGCTCGCCATCTTTCGCCTTGAACACTTCGATAGCCAACACATTTTCTTTTTTCACATAGGGACTGATGTCCAAGCTAAACCGGCGGAAAGGGCCGGCAAGGGTATCGGCTCCCGCTATTTTTGTTCCGTTCAGCCAAATGTTGGCACGATAGGAAATACCTTCCAAATCCAAGCGGACTTGCTGACCGGATGTCAATTCCGGCAACGAAAATTCTTTCCAGAACCACCACGATGAATTGAAAAGCGTTTTGTCGACACTTTTCATATAGGTTCCGAACATAATATTCGGATATAAACCGTCTTTACACAAAACCCCCATCACAGTCGACGGAACAGTGGCTGAATACCAATCATCGCTTGGAGAAAAAGAGACTAAACTGATTTCCTCTCCCGTCTGATTGACCTGCGCAGAAGATTGAATCTGCCAATTTTCTGACAAACTTATTTTTAGCGTATTATTAAC
Source organism: Candidatus Azobacteroides sp. (assembly GCA_009783445.1). Lineage (GTDB taxonomy): Bacteria > Bacteroidota > Bacteroidia > Bacteroidales > Azobacteroidaceae > Azobacteroides. The sequence goes on from WRFY01000098.1 coordinate 8,987, forward strand.
TATTTCTGTTTGGCAGGAAACAAACAAAAAACATACGATACACCCCCAGAGTATATATAAAAAGTTTTGTTTTTTCATAGTAAACAAAAAATAAGTCGTGAAATTATTTGTTTTTTTCTTCTCGTATTTCTACTCGTCGAATTTTTCCGCTGATTGTTTTTGGCAATTCTTCCACAAATTCAATAACACGGGGGTATTTATAAGGAGCCGTTACTTTTTTGACATGATTCTGGATGTCTTTTTTCAATTCGTCTCCCGCTTTATCTTTGTAATCGGGAGCCAAAACAATGGTGGCTTTGATTATTTGTCCGCGTACTTCATCCGGAATGCCCGTTATAGCGCATTCTACGACTGAAGGGTGAGTCATCAAAGCGCTTTCTACTTCAAACGGGCCGATACGGTAACCGGAACTTTTGATCACGTCGTCGTTTCGTCCTACAAACCAGTAATAACCATCTTCATCACGCCAAGCCATGTCGCCGGTGTGGTAAATATGATCGAAATAAACGGTTTGAGTCAATTCTGGGTTGCGATAATAGCCCATAAACAATCCAATCGGCTTCCATCGGTTGGTACGGAAAATGATTTCTCCTTCTTCGCCGTCTTCGCAACTTCGTCCATCGGAAGTTACCAAGTCCATATCGTAAGCCGGACTGGGCATTCCCATTGATCCCGGCTTCGGCTTCATCCATGGAAAATTGGCTATTGTCACGGTAGTTTCGGTTTGCCCGAAGCCTTCCATGAGTTGCAAACCTGTGATGCGTTGAAAAGCATGAAATACGGAAGGATTTAGCGGTTCTCCCGCTATCTCACAGTATTTCAGGGAAGATAAATCATACTGCGCAATATTTTCTCTGATCAAAAAACGAAAAACCGTAGGAGGAGCGCAAAAAGAAGTCACCTTGTAATCTTGCATTACCTGCAATAAATTGGCCGGAGTAAATTTTTCGTGATCATATACGAAAATACAGGCGCCTACAATCCATTGTCCGTACAATTTTCCCCAAGCGGCTTTGGCCCATCCCGTGTCGGCCAAAGTAAGATGCAGACTATCTTCCTGAAGATTCTGCCAGAAAAGCGCCGTCACAATATGTCCCAAGGGATAGGCAAAATTGTGAATCACCATTTTGGGATTACCTGTAGTTCCCGAAGTAAAATACAAAAGCATAATATCGTCGTTGCTCGTCGAATTTTCCGGTCGAGCAAAAGGCGGAGCATCTTCCAATCCCTTTCTGAAATCCAACCAGCCTTCGTGTACAGCTGGACCTACCGAAATCCGGTATTGCAAACTGCCGCATTCAGGAAGCGCTTCCTCTATCTGCTTCATGATCCATTCTTCTCCTACACAGACAATCGCTTTGATATCTGCCGATTGGCAACGATAGACAATGTCTTTCTTGGTTAACAAATGGGTGGCTGGAATCGTTATCGCCCCGATTTTGTGCAAGCCGATAATCGCAAACCAGTACCAATAACGGCGTTTGAGAATCAGCATCACGCGGTCGCCTTTTCCGACTCCCAGAGACAAAAAATAAGAAGCCGCGGCATCGCTTTTCTCTTTTATATCTTTGAAAGTGAAATCAATATGTTCTCCTTGATCATTTACCCACATAAGCGCTTTTTTATCCGGATGGATTTTAGCCCATTCATCGACTATGTCATATCCAAAATTAAAACGCTCGGGCGTTTCTATTCGAAAGTTTGCTTGAAAATCTTCCTGATCTTTAAATGTTTTCCGACTAATATATTTTTCAACCATTACATTTGATGAGTTAATTGCGGTAAAAAAGCTTAAAAATATTTCTTTTGTCCTTATTGCAGGATAACTGCTAAAAATTTCACAGGTTTTTCATCCATGGCTTTCATTCCATGCGGATAAGAGGAATCGAAGTAGATGCTGTCGCCCGGATTGAGAATCAATTTCTTGCTGTTGATTTCAAGCAACAGACGACCTTCCAGTACATAATTAAATTCCTGTCCCTCGTGCGTATTGAGGTAGAGCGGTTCCTCTCTGGGCTCGACAGTCACCTCAAAAGGTTCTGCTTTCGGATGTCTGTATCCGCCAGCCAATCCCTGATATTTATAGGCTTGGGTACGTTCTACGAAGTTGCCTTTTCCCCGACGGGTGAGAAAATAGGCGCTCATGCGAGGCTCATCGCCTGAAAGCAAAGTAGAAGTATCTATTTCAAATTTTTGAGCGACATCGAAAAGATAACTGATGGGTATATCTACCTTTCCCGATTCATATTTAAGAATATCCTTTTCCGATTTATTCATTTGAATAGCCATTTCTGCCGGCGATAAATCCAATGATTCTCTCAAGCCTTTCAATCGTTCGGCTATTTGCATAATTTGTTCATTCATTGCATAGATAGTTATGATGGTAGATATTTGATAAATATTTTTGCAAATGTATCAAATAACTTTCAGAAAGCAAACGAATGATTTGAAAATAATTGATTACTTTTGCACTATGAAAAAGAAAATAAGTGAATGATTGAACGAATTATTATTTTAGAAGGTGCAGACCTTGCCGTTTTTTTTGGAACGAATCATTCTAATATTCAATTAATCAAATCCTTATATCCGAAGTTGAGAATAGTGGCGCGAGGGAACGTGATAAAGGTAATAGGCGACGAGCAGGAATTGCTGACTTTTGAAGAAAAAATCCAGGAACTGGAAAAATATTCACAAGAATATAACTTGCTTACGGAAGAAGTGATATTGAAAATTGTGAAAGGTCAAGGGGATGCAAAGCTGATGGTAAGGCAGAACAATTTGATTATTTACGGAATGAACGGCAAGCCGATTCTGGCGCGAACAGAAAACCAACAACGGTTAGTACGGGAATTTGATGAAAACGACATGTTGTTTGTGATCGGCCCTGCGGGTTCCGGTAAAACATATACAGCGATAGCGTTGGCAGTTAGAGCCTTGAAAAGTAAGGAAATACGAAAAATTATTTTAAGCCGTCCAGCGGTGGAAGCAGGAGAAAAATTGGGATTTCTTCCGGGGGATATGAAAGATAAGATCGATCCTTATCTGCAACCTTTGTACGACGCTTTGGAGGATATGATTCCAGTATACAAATTGAAGGAATATATCGAAAATAAAATTATCCAAATAGCTCCTTTGGCATTTATGCGGGGGCGAACGTTGAACGATGCTGTAATTATCTTGGATGAAGCTCAAAATACAAGTCCTCAACAAATCAAAATGTTTCTTACTCGTTTGGGAATGAATGCGAAAATGATTATCACGGGCGATATTACCCAAATTGATTTGCCATCTTCTCAATCTTCCGGTTTGATTCACGCCATGAGAATATTAAAAAATGTGGCGGGAATTTCGCAAATCGAATTTGAAAAGAAAGATATTGTACGGCATAAATTGGTTCAACGCATTGTAGAAGCATACGAAAAAGGCGAACGGGAAACACATAAACCTTCCGATAAAAATTTTGCCGAAACAATGCTTTCAAAAGAGTTCAAATAATATATTATTACGTATGAAAAACGATAAGAATGCATCTTTTTCACACTCATCTTCCGAAAATATGGGTGTGTTGCTTACAACTCATTTTAATTTTCCGGGACAAACCCATGTATATCATGGAAAAGTGAGAGACGTGTATTTCATTGGCGACGATCTGTTGGTCATGGTTGCTACCGACCGGATTTCGGCATTCGATGTAATTCTTCCTCAAGGGATTCCCTACAAAGGACAAGTTTTGAATCAAATTGCGGCAGGATTTCTGGACGCCACTGCCGATATTCTTCCCAATTGGAAGTTGTCCATGCCCGATCCGATGGTTACCATGGGTTTACGCTGCGAACCATTTAAGGTAGAGATGGTCATACGCGGCTATCTCACCGGAAGCGCTTGGCGGGAATACAAAACCGGCGTACGAACGCTGTGTGGAGTCGATTTGCCGGAGGGGATGAAAGAAAACGAAAAATTTTCATCGCCTATCATTACGCCAACAACCAAAGCGGAGGAAGGCCACGACGAAAATATTTCCAAAGAAGAAATTATTGCACAGGGATTAGTCGCTAAAGAAGACTACGAACAATTGGAACGGTACACGCAAGCCTTGTTCCAACGCGGAACGGAAATGGCCGCTTCCAAAGGATTGATTCTGGTTGATACAAAATATGAATTCGGGAAAAAAGACGGAAAAATTTACCTGATCGACGAAATTCATACGCCCGATTCTTCCCGCTATTTTTATGCCGAAGGTTATCAGGAGCGGTTTGAAAAAGGAGAAGAGCAAAAGCAACTTTCTAAGGAATTTGTTCGCAAATGGTTAATGGATAATGGATTTCAAGGAAGAGAAGGGCAAAAAGTTCCTGAAATGACAATCGAATATTGTCAAAGCGTATCCGAACGATACATTGAGTTGTACGAAAAAATTACAGGAGAAAAATTTGCAAAAGAAGACATTAGCAATCTTTCCGCCCGCATAGAAAAAAATGTAAAAGCGGAATTAAGTAAATAAAAAATGGATCAGTATGGATTGATAGGGTATCCATTAAAACATTCTTTTTCGAAAGATTTTTTTAATGACAAATTTGAGGCCGAAAAAATCGATGCCGAGTACATCAATTTTGAAATTTCTTCCATCAAAGAATTAAAATCTATAATACAGGATTATCCGGATTTGAAAGGATTGAATGTAACCATTCCCTATAAGGAACAAATTCTTCCCTATCTGAACCGTTTGAGCGACAATGCTCAACAGATTGGTGCCGTAAATGTGGTAAAAATCGACCGAAACAAAAGCAAAATAAAATTGATGGGTTATAATTCCGACATTATCGGTTTCAAAGAATCCATCGAAACGTTGTTGCGTGCATACCCATACCATCAACGCGCCTTGATTCTGGGAACTGGAGGATCGGCCAAGGCTGTGTATTACGGCTTAAGTCAATTGGGGATTACCTCTATTTATGTTTCTCGAACGAAGAGTTCAGAAAAAATACTGACTTATGAGGAATTAACTCAACAAGTGATGACTGAACATACGATTATTGTCAATTGTACGCCCGTAGGGATGTGGCCGAAAATAAACGAACGTCCGGATATTCCCTACCAATGGTTGACAGAAAAGCATTTATTGTACGATTTGCTATACAATCCCAACGAAACGCTCTTTATGCAATCGGGAAAAGAATGCGGCGCTACGGTAAAAAATGGTTTGGAAATGTTGCTGTTGCAAGCATTTGCTACATGGGATATTTGGCTGAACGCCTGAAGGAGACCTTTATTTGCAATCCACCAAATTAATTTCTAAATCAGGGAGCATTATTCTTTGCATAACAAAGAAAGGATATCCGTTTTTTCCGACTTTTATCAACAACCTCAATTCGATTTTAACGCTTCAACGCACTTCTCCAGATTGTCGGGACGGATCACGACAGTAGCGCCGGATCCGAAAGAAAAAGCATACATATATTCAATAAAAACGCCTGCTTGAGTAATCGCATCCATTGCTTTAGCCAATGCGCCTGGTTCGTTGGGACACTCCAAGCAAACCACATCCGTGACGTTAACGGCATATCGGTATTCTTTCAGAATGGTCTTTGCTCTTTCGGGTTCGGATACGATCAACCGTAAAATCCCGAAATCAGAATTCTCAGCGACGGTAAAGGCTGTCATGTTGATGCCTGCATTCCCCAATATTTTGGCGATTTCGCTAAAGCGTCCTCTTTTGTTTTCCAGAAAAATAGACAACTGTTTGATTAACATAAGCGATAAATTAAGAATGAAAGAATTAAAAATGAGTACTCTAAATAAACTTTCTCTTGTCGATGACCCGTTTGGCTTTTCCTTGACTTCGTTCTAAGCTGCGGGGTTCAACCAACTTGATATCAGGGATTATTCCTATTACGCTTTGAAGGCGATGGGTAATTTTTTTCCTTAATTCCAACATCTTAGCCATTTCGTCCGAATAGAAATCTTCCTTTACTTCTACCTGCACTTCAAAAGTATCCAGATTTTTGACGCGATCGATTATTAACAGGTAGTGAGGTTCCAATTCCGGCATTTCACAAATGATCGATTCAACTTGAGAAGGAAATACATTCACCCCTCGAATAATCAGCATATCATCGCAACGTCCCAGAATCCGGCTCATGCGGACGGAAGTACGCCCACAAGCGCATTTTTCGTAGGTTAAACGGGTCAAGTCGCGGGTACGAAAACGAATCAACGGCATTCCTTCCTTCGTAATGGTAGTGAATACCAATTCTCCCAGAGACCCTTCCGGCAGAACTTCTCCCGTAGCCGGATCTACAATCTCTGGATAAAAATGATCTTCACATAGATGCGTGCCGTTCTGATACTCGCATTCGTGTCCGACTCCCGGACCGATGATTTCGGTCAATCCGTAGATGTCGTAAGCCCGAATGCCTAATCTTTCTTGCAATTCCCCACGCATTTGCTCGGTCCAGGGTTCCGCGCCGAAAACTCCTACTCTCAGTTTGAACTCTTTTCGAGGAATTCCAGAATCTTTTAATACATCGGCCAGATGAAGGGCATACGAAGGAGTGCAAGCCAAACCTACTGCGCCAAAATCATGCATCAGCATAATCTGCTTTTCCGTATTTCCGCTCGACATGGGAATAACGGTTCCTCCAATCGTTTCTACGGCTCCATGCGCTCCAAGACCTCCCGTAAATAATCCATATCCATACGAGATCTGAACAATATCATTTTTGCCCAATCCATACGCAGTAAAACATCTGGCTCCTACTTCATTCCAAATATTCAAATCGGTACGCGTATACCCCACCACGATGGGCTTGCCCGTAGTTCCCGATGAAGCATGCAAACGTACGATCTCGGACATCGGACTGCTCATTAATGCAAAGGGATAATGATCGCGCAAGTCTTGTTTCGACATAAAAGGAAGCTTTACTATATCCTCCATTGTGTTGATATCGGAAGGGATAATACCCGCTTCCTGCATTCGTTTTCTGTAAGGTTCACAATTGTAATACACTCTTTCTACTACCTTTTTTAAACGGCTTTCCTGGAGTTTTTGCAAATCCTGACGATTCATGCACTCCATTGTTTCATTCCAAATCATTTGTTTTTGTGTCCTAATTTATTTTATTCAAATGTACCGGACAAAAGTAAAACATTTTTTTGGATTGAGTGTAAAAAGCTTAAATAAATCGAATTTTACTTGAACGCAACTTAATTTTTCACTACTTTTATACCGTCTAATATCAAGTTTTCATTTCTTAATTATCGTAGATATAATGGAAAATAACATTTTTGCACTTAACCTCGAGCAACTCAAAGAGATTGCCGAATCTCTTCAAAAGAGAGTAGAAGAAGGACTCAGTATGGAAAACCAGGAAGTCCAATGTATCCCTACCTTCATCCATCCTAAAACGGACAATGTCAATGGACAGGCTTTTGTTCTCGATTTGGGAGGTACCAACTATCGGGTGGCCTCTGTAGACTTTAAGGACGGCAACCCGACGATCCGACCGGAAAACGGATTTAAGAAAGATTTATCGGTAATGAAAAATCCAAGTTTTACGGAAGAACAACTTTATGCCGAACAAGCGAATCTCATTCGGGAAATCAAACGGGAAGACGAAATACCGGTTGGCTACTGTTTCTCTTACCCAGCCGAATCGCTCAAGGATGGCGATGCCAAATTGTTGCGATGGACAAAGGGAGTCAATATTCCAGGGATGGCCGATAAACCCATCGGCAAACCGCTTCTCGAATACCTCAATAAGGAAACAAGGCCCAAATTTAAAAGCATAAAAGTCATTAATGATACGGTAGCAAGTCTCTTTGCCGGACTGACGAAGAGCGACTATGACGCATATATCGGACTGATTGTGGGAACCGGCACTAATATGGCTTCATTTCTACCAGCTGAGAATATTTTGAAACTCGACAAGAGTGAAGGATTTAAGGGTTTGCTTCCGGTAAATCTCGAATCGGGCAACTTTAAACCCCCTTTCCTTACGCATGTAGACAATATTGTGGACGCTTTGTCGGACAAGATGGGCACGCAACGCTTCGAAAAAACCGTTTCGGGAATGTACTTGGGCGAACTGCTCAAAGCTGTTTTTCCTGCCGACGACTTTGAAAAAGACTTTGATGCACAGAAACTAACGACGATGATGGGTTATCCGGACATATACAAGGAAGAACACGTGAAAGTAGCTCGCCAAATATACGAACGTTCAGCCAAGCTGGTAGGCGCATCCCTTGCCGGATTAGTACTTGTATTACTTTCGCATACGCCTTGCATCAAGCGCATTCGTCTCATTGCCGAAGGAAGCCTCTTCTGGAGCGAAGATCGGAAAGGACTTAATTACAAAGCAATTGTTGCCATTACATTGCGCGAATTGCTGGATAGCTTTAACTATAAATATGTAACGGTAGACATCGACAAGATGGATAATGCCAACCTCATCGGGTCTGCCATAGCGGCGCTATCATAGATTGATAAAGTGGCAAAAAAGGCTGTTCAAAAAAAATGTTTTTTTGAACAGCCTTTTTCTCAAGATATTGAATCCTTTTTTACTCTTTTTAATCTATTAATTATCCAAGCAACAATCGGTAAAATTATTCCCAAAGCAATGAGAACAAGCGAAATCCATACCATGATGTTTGCCAGCCAATAACCAATGCCAAAAACAAAGATAACAAGCCAGCCTCCGCCAATACTGATTAATTTAACACTTTCCTTTATCAGTTCTTTATTAATTATCCAACTGATAATGAGGAAAACAGGACCTACCAAAAGCAAAATAAGACCGCATAGAAAAAACACGTCTGTTGTTGTCCCACTGAATTTTGGTATAAAATCGAAATCGGACAACACAGCAGGTAGCAGGAATAATGTTAATCCGAGACAAGTCAATACAGTCCCTATTCCTCTTATTGGGTTCTTCCTAAATTTATCAGACAATATTTTAACGATATTCATTTCCTTATTTTGTTTTAACCATTTTATTCGTATTGTTATTATTTAAAAAATGAGAACAGCATATTTTCGGCAAGAGCTTTGCATTTTTTGCTGTTTCCCGAATATGAAACCGTTACTACGCAATCGTTGTAAAAAGTCATAATTGTACAAATCGACGTCCCCGATTGAACATATTCCATTATTCCCCATTTTTGACCATTCACCAGAACAAATTCGGTTCTGTTCATCTTGATGAAGTTGTATGTTTTCCAATTTTCAACCATTGTTTCAAAATAAGCGTCAAAATCCGATTCGCCGTTCAAGATTGATAAGGTGACGGAAATCATTTCTTCATCGTTCTCGCTAATGGTTGTGACGGACAAAACGCCTTTGTCGGCGCTCGGCTTGCCTGCTATCGCAATGCTTTCGTCTCCGGAAACACAATTTTCTTCGGGAAAGCAGTACCTGGAATACAATAATGGAAGCATAAAAGAGATTCCAACATCTTTGAAGGAGACCGGAATTGTTTCTACGTCAATTTCAGGTTCTGTTGGCTTCAATTCTGTAACAGGCAATTTTTCGAATTCAGGCGCTTGGATATTCAACTGCTGCAAGAGGGGTTGAATGTCGGAAGCAACTACAGGAATCCCTTCTTTTTGTTCACTGGATATTTGTATATTTGAAATAAGCGATTGTAAAAGTTGCACATTGTCGATTGTGACGTTCATTGCGGTAAATTGAAATAGATAAGAATTCAATACCAATCGAAAATGAATAGTCGGCATGCTTTGCATTCCGACAGCGACTGCCTCTCCCTCGATGCCGTCAATTGCCACGGGAAATTTTTTGATTTCCTTCTGGCTTTCAATCATCATGCGAATTGTCTCGCCCGACTTTTCTGTTTTTGGATAAAAATGTACAAAAATATTCAAACCGCTGTGGTATGCGTTGAAATGTAGCCCTTCCTGCTGCAGCAAATCATTTAGATTCCAATGTATTTCAAGATTATTTTCATTGTGAATGACGTTTCCCTTTTTTGTCAAAAAACTGTAAATCCAATCTTGGGGGAAAAGCATTTTCACTCCCAATTCAGGAAAAGAAAAAGTCGTTTGTACTTGCGTTGTATCCGAAATAAAAGCAATAGAATCGGCATTTTCTTGTTTATCAAAATGTCCGTCTTCTACCCTTTCATACGATTTTTTTAAAGTGAAAAAATGGTCATCTATAGGGTTATCGCCTTTGATTGACAAAGCAAAAGTCGCAAAAAAACAGAAAAAGAAAATAGGTTTCATTTGATTAAAAATTCTTTTGTTATTACTTCAAAAATTTGAGGATATTTTTTAAATACTTCATGAGGTGCAAACGGAATGTTGAGAAGCAAAGCATTTTTTACTTTTGTTGTAAGCTCAACAGCGCTTTCGAGGGGAAACATATAGTCGTCATTGCCGCGAATAATCAGCAGTGGAACGGTAATATTCTCAACGCTCGCATCGGGATATCCGTCTTCGGTTTTATCACTCCACATCTCGATTACGCATTTTGCAAATTTGTCGAAATCGGGTTGTGGATTGTATTGTTGATAAAAATCGAAACTTTGCTTAAAATAATTTCTACACTCTTCAGGAGTCGTTTCTATCATTAATTTTCCCATAAGTTCGGCACCGGACAAGCTCCAGGTCCCGCCGATGGTCACAATTTTTCGTATTGAAATTTTATTAGCTGCAGCAAGTCGGTAGGCAATAATTCCGCCCTCGCTATAGCCGATAATGTCAATATTTTCCAGATGTAAATATTTTGCGACAACTTCCACATCAAGTTGCAATCGCCTGTATGTTAACTGACTTGTCCCCCAAGTAGATTTCCCGTCTCCTCGACTGTCAATGCCGATAATATGGTAATCGTTAGTAAACATAGGCAGTATAGAATTAAAATCTTTGATATTTCCAAAACCGCTGTGCAGCAAGAGTAAAGTTGGCTTTCCTGCATTTTCTATCTCTTCGTAGTATATATCGGCGCCCTCCACTTCAAGATATTTCCCTGTTTTGTGATTAAACTCAATCGCTTGTGCATTGGCTGTGATTGCAAAAGAAGCGCAAATGCGAAAACAGCAGAAATAATTATTGAAACACCTCTTCTCATTTTTCCCTGTCGTTCTTTTCTTTTTATTCTCCTTCTCCTTGCCTGATCGACTGCATTTTATCGTGCCATTGAATTCGCAGTTTGGCATGATACTTTGAAAATTCATACTTTTGATCGGCATTGAGTTGATTTAACATCTCGGCTGTTTTTGCCATCCATGAGGTATATTCTTCATTGATTTTTTCTACCGAATCGGCAGAAGCCGCATTCTTTTCAAGTTTTCCATATAAGGCATCAAAATCGTCGAAATATTGGTCAATATCGGGCTTTTTGAATTTGGGACGCTCGGTTTTGCTGATTTCCTCTATTTGTTTTTGGCTTCTGTTTTCTATTTCTTGCATAACGTTTTTAGACGATTTAAAATTGTAATTCGCAAAAAAGACGCCCGCTATAAGTCCCAGAATAGCCAGTATCCCATACAGCGATTTTTTCCCCTTCGTCGATATCCATGAAGAAAATCCCCATACAATTAGCGCGATACCCAATAAAAGCATACCTATGGCCAGTGCGCTACTACCCCCCCACTCGTAGATCGGAATTAAAATTCGCGGTATCCGGTAAATCAGCCGTTCTTGAAAATAACTTGTACCCATGCTAAAGAAAAACACGCCGATAAACCCGATGACAAGCGCTTCTGTTCGTTTAGCAATCATTAAAATTTTTGTCTTTTCCATAATTTTTGTCTGTTTTTTCTACAAATTTACTCTTTTTATTTCCATTATTATCTCTTTTCCTGTAAAAATTTTATGGTTTTTTTGTTTGATTATCGTTATTTTTGCAGGAAAAATAAATTTTAATTATGTACGCGAAAAACCGGATTATTTTACAATTACTAACCTTTGCGTTTTTGAGCGTGGGTTTCTACGCTTGCCATTCTGCTTATTTTGAGAAAAACGAGGATGGCGTAACCATTCGTTTGAAATCAGGGTCGTCGAATGCCGCCCGAATCATTCGTTTGCAAGTAGCGAGCCCGAATATCATTCATGTTTCCGCTTCTCCCACCGGTGAATTTTCTTCCCGAAAAAGTTTGATTGCAGTTTATCCTTCCGCCGACAAAACCGAATGGACCTACTCGCAGGATAAGAATCGGGTAATCGTATCTACTGCCGCTATGAATGCCGAAGTTTTGCTTTCGACCGGCGAAATTGTTTTTTCCGACAAATCGGGACATATCCTTTTGGCTGAAAATTCCGGAGGAGGAAAATCTTTCGAAGCGATGGAAGTAGACGGCGAAAAAGCCTATTCGTTGCGTCAGATTTTCGAATCATCCGATGAGGAAGCTTTTTACGGTTTGGGACAACACCAGTCGGACGAATTCAATTACAAGGGAAAAAACGAAGTATTGTATCAATACAATACCAAAGTATCGGTTCCCATGATCGTTTCCAATAAAAATTACGGGCTGCTGTGGGACAATTATTCGCTGACTAAATTTGGCGATCCGCGCAATTACGACGAAATGAATCAATTTGCTTTGTTTGATAAAAATGGAAATGCAGGCGGATTGACTGCCACTTATCGAATCGATGGCGATTCGGGAACTATTTTTGTTGAACGGCAGGAAAGCGCCATCGATTATGAAAACTTGGAAACCATTCAGAATTTTCCGCAGAATTTTCCTTTCAATCAGTCTTTCGTTACATGGGAAGGCGATATTCAACCGCTGGAATCCGGTCTTTACCGGTTTATTCTTTGTTATGCTGGATATACTAAAGTGTATTTAAACGATGAATTGGTTGTACCCGAACGTTGGCGAACGGCTTGGAATCCGAATTCCTATAAATTTTCTGCTGATTTAAAAAGAGGCTCTAAATATAAATTGAAAATCGAATGGAAACCCGACGGCGACGTTTCCTATATTGGGTTGAAGGCTTTAAGTCCGGTAAACCCTGCCGAGCAAAATAAACTTTCGTTCTGGTCGGAGATGGGTGATCAGATTGATTATTATTTTATAAAGGGAAATAATTTGGACGAGGTAATCGGCGGTTACCGTTATTTGACCGGCAAAGCACAGGTGATGCCCAAATGGGCGATGGGATTTTGGCAAAGCCGAGAACGGTACAAAACACAGTACGAATTATTGAATGTAGCGAGAGAATTCCGCAAGCGTCAAATTCCTATGGATAATATAGTGCAAGATTGGTTTTATTGGCCGGAAGACGCTTGGGGAAGCCACGATTTCGATTTGGAACGTTTTCCGGACGCTACAGCAATGGTCGATACCGTGCATCAACTGAACGCTCGCTTGATGATTTCCGTTTGGCCGAAGTTTTATGTTACGACTAAACACTACAAAGAATTGGATCAAAAAGGATGGATTTATCATCTGGCTATTCAGGACAGTATCCGCGACTGGGTAGGCAAAGGTTATATGGGTTCGTTTTACGATGCATACAGTGAAGACGCCCGCAAACTTTACTGGAAACAGATCAAAGACAAATTGTACGACCGCGGAGTCGACGCCTGGTGGATGGACGCATCGGAACCCGATATCCAATCGAATAGTAGCATAAGCTACCGAAAAGAGTTGATGAATCCGACGGCGCTGGGTTCTTCCACCCGTTATTTTAATGCCTACGGACTGATGAATGCCAAAGGCATTTACGAGGGACAACGGGCTGCGGACAACGATCGCCGCGTCTTTTTGCTCGCCCGCTCCGGTTTTGCCGGTTCGCAAAAATATGCGGCTGCTATATGGAGCGGCGATATTGCTGCTCGTTGGGAAGATATGAAGGCGCAGATTTCAGCGGGATTGAATTTTGCAATGGCCGGCAATCCCTACTGGACGATGGACGATGGCGGATTTTGTGTGGAAAAACGCTACGAAACGGCGGAGGAAGGTTCTGAAGACAAGAACGAATGGCGCGAATTGAACAACCGTTGGCATCAATTCGGCGCTTTTGCTCCCTTGTTCCGTTCGCATGGACAGTATCCTTACCGAGAAATTTGGAATATCGCTCCCGAAAATACGCCTACCTACCAAAGTATGTTGTATTACAATCGGTTGCGTTATCGTTTAATGCCTTATATTTATACCTTAGCCGGTAAAGTCTATTTCGAAGACTATACGATCATGCGTCCTTTGGCGATGGATTTCGGGTCCGATTCAAAAACGTTGAATATCAGTGATCAGTACCTTTTTGGTCCGGCTCTGATGGTTTGTCCGGTCTATACTTACAAGGCGCGCAACCGCGAAGTCTATTTTCCGGCAGGCGCAGGCTGGTATAATTTCTACTCGGGCAAATACCTTGCGGGAGGACAAAGCCAGATTGTAGAGGCTCCTTACGACCGGATTCCCTTGTTTGTTTCCGCCGGTTCGATTCTTCCCGTGGGCGCAACGATTCAACATACGAAAGAAAATCAAAAAGATTTGACCCTTTACGTATATGAAGGAAAAGATGGCTCGTTTGCGTTGTATGAAGATGAAAACGTCAATTATAATTATGAAAAAGGAGCGTATGCGTGGATTCCTTTTGCGTATGACGATACGGAAAAAACTTTGACATTGGGCGAACGCAAAGGCGAGTTCCCTGGAATGGAGAATGAGCGCGCATTCCATATTGTATTCGTCCAAAAAGAAAAACCGGCAGGAATCGATACAAAAATGGCTGTCCAATCGACGGTTTATAATGGACAAGCGCAGACCATTCAACTGAAGTAGACAATACAATAATAATATATGACAGCATTTAGAGGAATTATCAAAAATCTTGAAGTAAAAGAGCATATTTTTGCAAAATAATATTTCGTATTTTTTCATTTTGTATCGAGAAATAGTAATTTTGCAATTTATTTTCTCTATATCATGAAAAAATACTACTCATCGCAGCCATCTTTATATTCGTCATTTTATTCGGGATATCAATATATGTTTGTGTTAAAAGTACCCTTCCATTGAATGAGATCAATACGAGGTTTCTGGCCCCCATTCTTACGGGCATCATACTTTTTGCGTTAACTAATGGGCTTAAAAAATATACAGATCATCAGAAACAGCTGGAAAATAAGAAACCGAATATAACGACTCCGGTTGTTATTATGCCCAACAGAAACAAGCGTTTTTTCACGGGACGGAAAAAGAAATTAAAGGAAATACAAGAGACTTTAAAAGAAAAAGGCGCTATTGTAATTTCCGGTCTGGGCGGCATCGGAAAAACGCAAGTGGCTTTGGAATACGCCTACCGCCATAAAAATAAATACGACAGTATCGGGTGGATGAATGCGGAAACAGAAACGATGCTCTTTGCTTCCTTCCAAAACTTTGCATTGAGGAACAAAATCATTAAAGAAGATACGAAAGAAGCGAAAATCATTATTAACGAGGTGCGCGACTGGATGCAGAAGCACGATAATTGGCTTTTTATTTACGACAATGCCCCAGACGAAAAAACATTGGAACCTTACCTTCCGGCTCAAAACGAGGGACGACGGCATGTATTGATTACCTCGCGTAATACACATTTTCCTCAGTATGACTTTCTGGAAGATTTCTACGTCTTTACGGAACAAGAAGCCTGCAAGTTTATCAAAAAATATACCCATAAACCGGCTGACGAACATTTCAAGAAGTTGGCAAAAATAATGGGCTACTTCCCTTAGCCTTAGATCAGGCGGGAGCCTACATGGCCAATCATTCCAATAGCAGCTATGAGAAATATTTGAATTCATACAATGAAAGGGGCTTGACTCTCTTAAAAAAATACGATGATGACCCAGAAAAGAAAACGGTAGCTACAACTTGGCAGATTTCTTTTGATAGTATCCGCAATGAGGCATCCAAACAACTCCTCAATCTCTGTGCGTTCTTCGCTCCCAACAATATATCCACGCAATGGTTCGCTGCCGCAAGTAAGGTTTTGCCCGCTCCTCTTCGAAAGGCGGCGGCAAACCCTACAGATTACGACGATGCTATAGCTGAACTTACCAAATACTCCTTAGTCAACTTCAAGGAAGACAACCTCAGCATCCACCGCCTTGTGCAGGAAGTGATTCGCGACAGCCTCCAGCAGGAACAAACCAAGTGGCGTACCTGTTGCATCAAGATATTGAATGAACAGATTTATTCTGATTTCTCCACCGTCGAATCCAGAGCGCTTTTCTCTACGCTTGCTTCCCATATCCTTTCGATTACAGACAAAATAGGCAGTAGTGAATCGCCGAAAGAAATTGCCATTCTCTATTACTTTCTGGGATTCGGATTCGATAAATTAGTTGATTATTCCCAATCCTTGGAATATTACACGAAAGCCTTAAGCATCAGTGAAAAGGTCTTGGGTATAGAGCATCCGGATACGGCCACTACATATAACAACATCGCCGAGGTTTATTACGCACAAGGCGATTACGACCAGGCCTTGGAATACCACACGAAAGCCTTAAACATCCGTGAAAAAGTCTTAGGTAAAGAGCATCCGGATACGGCCACTACATATAACAACATCGCCGAGGTTTATTACGCACAAGGCGATTACGACCAGGCCTTGGAATACTACACGAAAGCCTTAACTATCCAAGAAAAGGTCGGGGGTAAAGAGCATCCGAATACGGCCGTCGCCTATAACAACATAGGCGGGGTTTACTATGAAAAAGGCGATTACGACCAGGCCTTGGAATATCTCACGAAAGCCTTAACCATCCAAGAAAAGGTCTTGGGTAAAGAGCATCCGAATACGGCCACCTCCTACAACAACATAGGTAAGGTTTACGATGAAAAAGGCGATTACGACCAGGCCTTGGAATATCTCACGAAAGCCTTAACCATCCAAGAAAAGGTCTTGGGTAAAGAGCATCCGAATACGAAGCAAGTAGCAGATAATATGGCGATTGTCTACGAAAAAAGCGGCAAGATTGAAGCTTTCGAGGAGTGTTTGAAGAAAAACTTACAGTTGCTCGGGCGGATTTAAGGCGATATTAAATGCCATACAATATGCTCAATAAACATTTTTGAATATCAATAAATTGCATCAACATGCTTTGTAGAACTCCACCCAAATAAAAAGTCATTGCGTTTTTTTAATACCCGCAATGACTTTTCATAAAGCAATGAGTAAGCGTCTTAGGAACAGGCGATCCCTGCTACTCGTTCGCAATGCCGGCCGCCCTCGAACGATGTGTTCAAAAATACATTCACCATCTTTTCGGCTACCTCTTTCGACAGAAAACGTCCGGGCAAAGCCAATACATTCGCATCATTATGCGCTCTGGCTAAAGCGGCTGTTTCTTCGTTCCAGCACAAGGCCGAACGAATGCCCTGATGTTTGTTCAATGTCATATTGATACCGTTACCCGAACCGCACACAGCAATTCCGCACGATACTTCGCCTTTTTCGATGGCTTGAGCCAATCGATGCCCAAAAGTAGCATAACTGACGCTTTCGGCACTATACGTTCCATAATCCGTGTATGGAATATTTTTTTGCTCCAACACTTGCCGGATAAAATCTTTCAATTCGTAGCCGGCATGATCGGATGCAAGACCCATTCGACAAGAATTCGCATTTTCCATTCTTTTCGTTTCACAAGATTGATTTAACTTGTTGATATACATTTTTCCCCGTGAATCCTAATTTTTCGTCCAGCACCTTGTATGGAGCAGAGAAGCCGAAAGATTCCAATCCCCATATTTTTCCGTTGCTTCCGACTAATCCCAGCAGATTGACCGGTAAGCCGGCAGTTAAGCCGAAAACCTTTTTTCCCGGAGTAATTACCGAATCCTGATATTCTTTCGATTGACTTCTGAATAATCCTTCTGAAGGAACAGAAACGATCCGCACTTTGACACCCTCTTTTCTCAACAAGGCCGCGCCTTCTACCAGGGTGGCAACTTCCGATCCAGAAGCCAGCAAAATAACGTCGGCATTTCCGTCATCCTCTACAATGTAACCGCCTTTGGCCGCTTGCAAGGCTTCCTGATAGCGATTGCCTTTGGCCGGCAAATCCACAATATTCTGACGCGATAAAATCAGCGCTGTCGGCGTATGGATATTTTCCATGGCCAATTTCCACGCAACGGTGGTCTCCTGCACGTCTGCTGGACGAAGCGCCAACAGCGAATTCTGTCCGTGGTGATTTTTCAGTTTTTCCATCAAACGGATTTGCGCTTCCTGTTCTACCGGTTCGTGTGTAGGCCCGTCTTCGCCCACGCGAAAAGCATCATGCGTCCAGATAAATTTAACTGGAACCCCCATCAAAGCAGCCATGCGCACGGCCGGTTTCATATAATCGGAAAATACAAAGAAAGTTCCGCAAGCGGGAATTACGCCTCCATACAACGCCATGCCAATGCAAAGACAAGCCATAGTTAATTCCGAAACGCCGGCTTGCAAAAAGGCTCCCGAAAAATCATTCCGCTTCAAGGCTTGAGTTTGTTTCAAAAATCCGTCCGTTTTATCCGAATTTGACAAATCGGCCGATGCTACAATCATATTTTCTACGTGTTGGGCCAGATAAGCCAAAACGGTCGACGAAGCGGCGCGAGTGGCCTGACCCGGTTTTTGCTGAATGGCTTCCCAGTCTATCTTGGGCGATTTTTCGTACAACCAATAGTTTAACTTGGCCGCCAAATCGGGATGAGCCTTTGCCCAAATTTCTTCTTCTTTTCGCTTTTGTTCAACTATTTTCCGCAAAGCTATTTTTCTTTGCGCATACAGTTCTTCCACCTCTGGAAAAATTTGGAAAGGATCGTTGGAATCTCCTCCCAGATTTCGGATGCTGGCGTCATAGCTGGCTCCCGATTCGCCTAAAGGCATTCCGTGAGTAGCGCAATTCCGTTCAAAAGAGCTGCCGTCGGCTTTCAACGCGCCTTTTCCCATAATGGTTTTGCCGATAATAAGCGTTGGACGTTCTTTTTCCGTTTGTGCTTCTTGCAACGATCGACGAATGGCTGCAGCGTCATTTCCATCAATTTCAATCACTTTCCATCCCCAGGCTTTGTATTTTGCTCCTACATTTTCGCTGGTTACAGCATCGACTGTAGTAGACAGCTGGATATCGTTGGAATCATAGAACATAATCAGATTATCCAAACCCAAATGTCCGGCGATACGACCTGCTCCTTGCGAAATCTCTTCCTGCACGCCGCCGTCGGAAATATAAGCATAAATCGTGGGACTGGAAGTTTGTTGGGTTTTGGCTTGGAGAAATTTGGCGGCAATAGCAGCGCCTACGGCATAAGTATGTCCTTGTCCCAGAGGGCCGGAAGTATTTTCAATGCCATGCTGTAAATCCAGTTCGGGATGCCCAGGCGTAATGCTTTCCCACTGGCGGAATTGTTTCAAATCGTCCATTGAAAACTTACCGGTCAAAGCCAGAACCGAATACAACATAGGCGACATGTGACCTGGATCCAAAAAGAAACGATCCCGACCGGCCCATTCCGGACAATCTGGATCGTATACTAAAAACTCGCTATATAACGTTTGGATGAAATCTGCGCCGCCCATCGCACCGCCCGGATGTCCTGATTTTGCTTTTTCTACCATCGAAGCAGCCAATATCCGAATATTATCAGCCGCACGATTCATTATTTTAATGTCATTCATTAGGTTTATTATTTAAAAAATCGAATTTGCGAGATCAGTTTTGGGGTATCCGACCGGATTGTTCAGCATCGGGACTTGCGTGTCGGACAAATGCAATACCTCTTTTAATTCATCTTTTTTCATATAAGCGCGCGGAACAGTTACAAATCCGCAAGCCGAAGCAAAAAGCATAATGTTTTGCGAAACAATTCCGGCATCGATAGCTCCCCATTGTTTTTGTACGTCTTCATTCGCTCCTGTAAAACGGGAAAGATCGGAAACGATCAACAGGCAGACCGGAGCCTCTTGTATCGAAGCTTGAGTATCAGCAATTAAATTCCGGTAATCGCCTTCAGCTACCGGTTGCAACTCATGGACTTTTGCATCATAAAGATAAGCGCCTTCTTCCATAATTACATACACATCAATGTCTTGATTATTACGAGCAGTGGCGGCTGTTCTCCGTCCGTCTGGACGATTTACGCCATCGGCAGCCCACAATAAGTCGGAAAGATCTTGCAAATTTAATTTTTCAGGAGAAAATTCACGGGTAGAATGACGGTTTGCCAAGGCTTCCATAATATTAGAGCCGCGTTCCTTACTAGGTTCATTCAGTTTGATTGTGTCCAAACTCTGAGCGTTAACTACTGTGGCAAACAAAAAGATATTTGCCAAAAATAAAATAGATCGCATAAAATTTGTTTTTTTTAGATTATTATTGTAAAATGTTACTATGTTCTTTATGAGCCGTAAATTTAGCAATAAATATCAAATTTGTACTATCTTTGCTCCCAAAAAAAGAAAGTTTCTGATTATAATCGTTCATAAACGCGTAAACAAATGAAGAAAAAAATATTAGTTACAGGAGGCGCAGGTTATATTGGTTCGCACACTACCGTTGAATTGCAAGAAGCAGGATACGAAGTAGTCATTGTTGATAATTTATCAAATTCCAATTTGGGAGTAGTGGAGGGGATAGAGCGGATTACGGGAATTCGTCCTGCATTTGAGCAAATCGACTGTACAGATAAGAAAGGTTTAACTGAAGTTTTTAACAAATATCCGGGAATAAACGGGATCATTCATTTTGCGGCCAGTAAAGCAGTAGGAGAATCCGTTCATAAACCATTATTGTACTACCGGAATAATATTGTTTCATTGCTTAATTTATTGGATTTAATGCCTGAATATCAGGTAAAAGGAATTGTGTTTTCTTCATCGTGTACGGTCTATGGGCAACCGGAAAAATTACCGGTAGATGAAACGGCTCCTATTCAACCCGCTTTATCTCCTTATGGAAATACCAAACAGATCGACGAAGAAATTATTCGCGATGCTTTGAATGCCGGATTGCCTTACAAAAGCATCATTTTACGCTATTTCAACCCAATAGGAGCGCATCCTTCTGCCGAAATCGGAGAATTGCCTAATGGAGTCCCTCAAAATCTTGTTCCATATTTGACGCAAGCGGCTATTGGCATTCGAAAAGAATTGTCAATCTACGGAAACGATTACAATACGCCCGACGGCTCTTGCATCCGCGATTATATCCATGTGGTCGATTTGGCAAAAGCGCATGTAATTGCGCTGGACAGAATATTAGAAAATAAATCCGAATCGCGGCTGGAATATTTTAATTTAGGCACGGGAAAAGGCGTTTCTGTTCTCGAATTAGTTTATGCATTCGAACGCGCAACGGGCGTAAAAGTTCCTTTTAAAATTGTAGGAAGAAGGGAAGGCGACATTGAGCAAATATGGGCGGATTCTCGTTATGCGAATGAAGTTTTAGGGTGGAAATCAGTTGAAACAATTGAAGATACATTAAAATCAGCTTGGCGCTGGCAATTAAAATTGAGAGAAAACGGAATCATGTAATGCAGATCAAAAAACAGTTCAACGAAAATCTCAAACAGATTAGTTTTTTATTAGTTATTGTTTTTATAGCCTGTTTGATTATTGGCGAATTAAATTATTTCATTAGCTCAATTTTGGGAGCGCTTACCATATATGTGATTTTAAGAAACCCGCATCGCCGCCTTCGAGAAAAGGGATGGAATAACACATTGGCTACAAGCATCTTGCTTTTAGTAACTTTTGTTGTGGTCGTTCTGATAACAGGAACCATCGTATCTTTAATATATGGTAAATTGAAGCAATTCGATATAGAATCCCTTATCGAAAGCCTGAATCATATACATGGCGTAATCTTACGCGAATGGAAATATGACATTTTTTCTGAAAACATCATTCAAAGAGTCATCTCATTTGTTGGCAATGTTTTACCCGGAATATTATCTGCAAGCGGCAATGCTTTAGCCAATGTAATGATGATGCTGTTTGTTCTTTTTTTTATGTTGCAACAAAGCCGTCTCTTTGAAAGAGGAATCGAAAGTTTTTTGCCTGTATCCGACGAAAGCATTCTCCTGTTGAAGAAAGAAGCTTATAACATGATACTCAGCAATGCAATAGGAATTCCGCTCATAATGATTGGGCAAGGAATCACAGCTGGTTTGGCATACTGGATATTAGATGCAGGCGATCCTGTGATTTGGGGAATCATTACCGGTTTCTTCGGCTTAATTCCTGTCATTGGCACAGGAAGTATCTGGCTTCCTTTGTCTATCGACTTAATTATCGCAGGCCACATCTGGCAAGGGGTTATTCTTTTGATATACGGAGTTTGTGTGATTTCCAATGTCGACTATTTAGTTCGGATGGTATTTTTGAGGAAAAAAGCCAATATACATCCCGTCATTACACTTTTTGGTATTATTATGGGAATGAACCTTTTTGGTTTTTGGGGCATTATTTTTGGCCCTTTGACGATTTCTGGCTTTTTCCTTTTAGTTGAAATTTATAAAAGGGAATTTATAGAAAATAATTCCATTGAAAAAGAATAGTTTAACAATCAGTGGAATTTTTTTATAAAAATTATTCTGCAAAATTTTTGGATTATATAAAAAAAAGTTTCTATCTTTGCAACCGCTTTTAAGAAAACCGCCTGTTAGAGGGCGGGGAAAAAGGAAGCGAAAGACGATCTTTGAAAGTATTCCATGATTACGCAGTACAAGACAACCGGAAGATGGAGACGTCGTCCGGAAGAAGAATAAC
>WRFY01000099.1 GCA_009783445.1 Candidatus Azobacteroides sp.
GTTATTCTTCTTCCGGACGACGTCTCCATCTTCCGGTTGTCTTGTACTGCGTAATCATGGAATACTTTCAAAGATCGTCTTTCGCTTCCTTTTTCCCAGCCCTCTAACAGGCGGTTTTCTTAAAAGCGGTTGCAAAGATAGAAACTTTTTTTATATGATCCAAAAATGCATCTAAAAAATAAAGAAAAATATTAATAACATGCTGATAAACAGGGAAATATTTTTCTACTTAGCGAGTGGAAACATTAGGTTTAGCATGCAAATGATATTTTTTTACATTCTTTCAGGAACGCAGATTCCCAAAAGTTTGAAACCGGTTTCAATTACTCTTCCTACATTTTGAGACAAGATCAACCGGAGTTTCTTTATTTCTTTATTTTCTTCTCCCAGAATCGAATAATCATGATAAAACTGATTATACTCCTTGACCAAATCGTAGATGTAATTCGCTATTATAGCCGGATTAAAATTATCGGCCGCTTCTTGAATGATTGCCGGAAACTCTATTAATAATTGTATCAAGCTTTGCTCTTTTTCATTCAAGGGAACATTGGCCGCTATTTTTTCATCGGAAATGTCCCACTGAGCGTCTTTGCGTCGCAATACCGATTGAATACGGGCATAAGTATATTGGATAAAAGGGCCTGTGTTTCCATTGAAATCGATCGATTCTTTGGGATTAAATACCATGTTTTTACGCGGATCGACTTTCAGAATAAAATATTTCAAAGCGCCAAGACCTACAATTCGGGAAATTTTTTCGATCTCTTCCTCCGAACAACCCTCTAATTTTCCTAATTCTATAGATGTTTCTCGAGCTGTATCAATCATTTCTGCAATTAAATCGTCAGCGTCGACCACCGTTCCTTCACGCGATTTCATTTTTCCTTCGGGAAGTTCGACCATTCCATACGAAAAATGAACCAAGTCTTTGCCAAATTTAAATCCTAATTTATCCAACAACAAGGATAATACTTGAAAATGATAATTTTGCTCATTACCAACTACATATATCATCTTGTCCATCCGATAGTCGTCGAAACGCTGTTTGGCTGTGCCGATGTCTTGAGTGATATAAACAGAAGTGCCGTCGGAGCGCAACAATATTTTTTCGTCTAATCCATCGGAGCGCAAATCAGCCCACACCGACCCATCTTCTTTTTGATAGAAAATTCCTTTTTCGACTCCTTCCAAAACTTTTTCTTTCCCTTCTATATAAGTATTCGATTCATAATAGATTTTATCAAAATCAACGCCCAATGCCCGGTATGTTTCATCAAAACCGGCATACGCCCATGCATTCATTTTATTCCAAAGCGCTAAAGTTTCGAAATCACCAGCTTCCCATTTCCGCAACATTTCACGGGCTTCAGCCATCAAGGTCGACTTTTCTTCAGCTTCTTTTCGCGTCCAACCAGCGGATTCCAAACAAAGCAATTCTTTTTTGTATTCCTGATCGAATTTCACATAGTAATCGCCGATCAAATGATCGCCCTTTTTTCCCGTTGATTCAGGCGTTTCTCCCCCACCCCAACGTTTCCATGCCAACATGGATTTACAAATATGAATCCCGCGATCGTTCACAATATTGGTTTTCACTACTTTATTTCCGACTGCTTTTAAAATTTCTGAAATGCTGTATCCCAAGAGGTTATTCCGTACATGACCCAAATGAAGCGGTTTATTCGTATTGGGAGACGAATATTCGATCAGGATCAAAGGCGCATTCTTGCCCGTTTCCTTGACTCCATAACTTTTTTCTACATGGATATCATTCAGACTTTCAATCCAATAAGCGGGAGCAATGCTCAAATTTAAAAATCCTTTTACAACATTGTATGCGGCAATGAAAGGTTGATTTTTGATCAGATACTCCCCTATTTCCATCGCTGTTTGTTCGGGATTTTTTCGGGATATTTTCAACAAAGGAAAAACGACCAAAGTCCAATGACCTTGAAATTCTTTTTTTGTTTTTTGCAACCGGCAGAAAGATTCATCTATTTCGACTGCGTACAAATGTTCCAAGTCCTCCCGTATCAATTGCTGGATATTCATCATAATGAAATTATTTTTTGGCTGTAAAGGTAGCAAATAAATTGGCCATTCCAATAACATTTGTTACCTTTGCCGGACTAACAGGAATCCGGTGTCAAAATATATATTGAATCACCCAGTATAATGACATTTTATAAATAAACTCAAATACATAACATTATTCCAATTTTAACAATGCTACCAAAATATCTTGATCTAAACTTGAATTCTTGGCCGGAGGCGATAGATTCTTTGCTTCATTTTCTTTTCCGTTGGGGAATAGATATTGGCGGAAAATTAATTTTGTGTTTCGTTATCTATTTTATAGGCCGCAAACTAATCCACCTTATCAATTCATTAGTTGGGAAAGCAATGACGATTAGAGACTTAGATGCTTCCGTCGCCTCTTTCCTGAAAAGTTTAATAGATATTATCCTCACAGTAGCCCTGCTGATTATCATTGTCAACATTCTGGGCGTTAACAATAGTTCCCTGGTGGCCTTACTGGCTTCGATAGGAGTCGCTATCGGCATGGCTCTGAGCGGAACGCTTCAAAATTTTGCCGGAGGCGTGATGATTTTGCTTTTCCGTCCTTTCAGAGTAGGCGATTATGTGCAAGCACAAGGATACGAAGGTACCGTAAAGGAAATTCAAATATTCAGTACCATGTTTGTGACTCCAGACAATCGCACCATTTTTATCCCCAATGGCGGTTTGAGCGGCAACCTTATTATCAATTACCACAGACAAGCAAACCGACGGATAGAATGGGTCGTGGGCGTGGATTACGGAACCGATTTCGATCGGGTAAAATTGGTTGTGGAGCATATTCTAAAAAACGATCTGCGTATTTTAGACACGCCGGGACCCGAAATTATGTTGAAAACGATGAATCAAAGTTCGGTAGATATCCTCATACAGGCATGGGTCAATCGCAGCTATTACCTAAAAACGCTTTACGACATCAACGAACAAATATACAAGGAATTCACAAAGCAAGGCATTTCAATTCCTTTCCCGCAAATAACGGTACACATGGCCAATGCAGAAAACAAAAACTGATCTGTTCCGATTGGCGTCCGCAAAATACGGAGTCTCTTTTATAATTTGATTGGAATGCCATTATAAAAATCGAGGATTTTTGTTCTGAAAATATAATCGTATTTTGCTTGTATCTGTTCCGATAAGCTTTGTATCCATTTGGTTCGCGCTTCGTTGAATTCGAAGACGGACGATTTGCCTGTTTCATACCGTTCTTGCGCATACTTAAACGATTCGGAAGAAGCTTTCACTGCTTTGGCGGAAGAATGGTACTTTTCTTGCGCTGTGGTTGCATTGAGGTAGGCCGTTTGAATTTCCTTAAAAAGCGCCTTTTTGGTATTATCTAAATCCAATTGCTGATTGTAAATATTCATTTTGGCGCTTCGCACTTGATTTCTGACCGAAAAACGATTGAAAATGGGAATCGCCAAGGTGAAACTGATATATTCTCCGGAATTGTTTTTAATTTGGTCGGAAAAAGAAGCATTTTTTAGCGGAAGATTAGTTAGAGGATCCGCGCCTTTGAGACTGTAGTTGTAATAATAAGCGTTTCCATAACCTAAATTCATGTCCAATGAAGGCAGATATCCCGATTGGGCAATCTTGAGCATTTTTTCCGCACTTGCAACCTTGTATTCTTTTCCTTTAATTGCTGGTTTGACTTGAACTGCACGATTAAAAATGACTTGAGGCGATTGGACGTTACTCATGTATTCTTCTACTATATTTTTTGTTTCAGGGGTATATACATCAAAAGAAGTATAATCGTCCCATTCGAGGCTTTGCGCCAAATCCAGCAAAGCCAACAATAAATCTCCTTTTGCTCCCACCAACGAGACCTCGTCTTTGGCTACTTGCGATTCGATGTCATACAATTGAGATTGAGGAACTTTTCCCAATTCTACCAAAGCTTCTGTCCGCTCAACCTGCGCCTGAGATAAATGCAATTGTTCTTCGTTTACTTTCACTATTTCTTTATTAAAAAGGACTTGCAGAAACAGAGACGCAATATTCAAAGCCAAATCTTCTTTCGCTTTTTCCAGATTTTCGACAGCGGCTTTCCATTCCCATTTATTTTTTTCAATCTCATTGGGAATCCGGAATCCGGTGAAAAGCGGAATCGAACTACTGATCGAAAAATTGGTACTCGATTGAGTAGTATTTTCATACAAACCGCTCTCGGTCGGGGTGCGTCCAAAGTTCCATGTTTGTCCCATATTGGCATTCAAATCCGGCAAACGGCTCATTTGCGAAGTGTTGAGGTCGATAGCCGCACTTTCTTTTTGCAGTTCGATTTGCTTAATGGTTATATTATGATCCATCGCGTAGTTTATGCACTCTTCCAGCGTCCATTGCCGGATTTGAGCTGTAGCCGCTGAAAAAAAATACAGCGATAAAAAAAGTAGCATCAATTTGTTCATCTTGTTTTGCCGTTAATTATTTCGATTCGCGATCCTTCTTCATTCGGGTATCAATTGCATTGCCCCTGATTTTGTTTTCCATGCTTAACCCGTCTTTAATTTCGACGTTCACTCCATCAGACAAACCAATGGTTATCTGTTTCTTATCAAATACTTGCTTGGGTTTTTCTTCCTTCAGCACATATACAAAGGCCGAATCGTTGCTGAATTCGATGGTACTTTCCGGAATGGTCAATACGTCGGCAGCCTTTGCAATCACAATTTCGGCATTTGCACTGTAGCCGGCGCGGATAAACACCGAATCCGGTACCTGCATGGCTGCTTTGATTTCAAACAGTACCGCTCCGCTTTGCTCTGTGCCTTTCGGAGAAATGTATTCCAATACGGCATCGAATTTCCGGTTGATAATGGCGCCGATCGTCAAAGACAAGGGCATTCCTTCCTTCACCTTTCCTACTTCCGTTTCATCAATATTTCCTCTGAAAATCAGATCGTTCATATTGGCGACAGAAGCAATGGTCGTGCCGTCGTTGAAGGTATTGGCTTGGATCACCGAGTTTCCCGCTTTGATAGGAACATCCAGAATCATCCCCGTAATAGTAGAACGAATCTGCGTATTGCTCAATTTAGCATACTTTTTAGTAACTCCTTCTCTCACAATTTCTAAAGCATCTTGTGCATTGCTTTTTTCCTCATTTGCCTTGTTAATATTTGCCTCCGAGGCGTCGAATTCTTCCTTCGAAATTACCCCTTTCTTGTATAATTGAGCTTGACGGGAAAATTCCAATTCAATCTGTTTCAAATTAATTTCAGCCACTCTCAACCGAGATTCGGCCGAGTTCAATTGCCCCATTTCCGGAATTACCTTTACCGTAGCAATTACATCGCCCATTTTTACCATCTGACCGGCCTCTCTCAAGACTTCAGAAACAATTCCAGAAATTTGGGGTTTGATCAAAATCTCATCTCTTGGTTCTACTTTTCCTGTAGCAATGGTTTTGTTTTCGACCGTTCCGATAATAGGAGAGACTATCTCATAGACAGTTACTTTCGGACGCGATTTGTTCCAAAGAAAAACAAATGTCGAAAGTACGATCACACCCACCAATGCAAATAAAATAAATTTACCTACTTTTTTCATCTATATTTGAGTTTATATAAATTAGTTTTTGTAATACTATGGATTGATTTTAATCCTAAAATGATGTATAACAGCACAAGTTCTAAAGACTCGATAGACGAAGTTATCGACTCTCTGCTTACCCTTATCCTTAACAATTCCCCTGTGTTTGATACTTCTTACCTAAATTTTTTTTATGACTATTCTTCTCTGATAGCATCGATGGCCTTTATCTGCAAGGCTCTCATGGCCGGAATCGCTCCCGCTATCAAGCCGCTTAGCATTAATAGAATCGTCGACGCTACGGCTGTTACAAAAGAAACGGAAGGATCGGACAAAAACACATTTTCCGCCTGTTGCAACCAATATACATCGGCCAGATACAAGGTCAAAACGCCCAAGCACAAACCCAACAATCCGGCAAGAGCAGTCAACGTCAAACTTTCGGACACAATTTGCGAAATAATCACCATCGGCTTTGCGCCCAAGGCCCTCCGAATACCTATTTCTTTTGTTCGCTCCTTGACCGTCACCATCATGATATTGCTCACGCCTATAATTCCGGCTATCAAGGTACCCGAACCAACGATCCATACCAAAATGGAAATTCCCAAAAATAGATATTGATACATTTTGAATACTTCTTCCATATTGAAAGCCCATACGGCTTGATTATCATCTGGAGAAATGTTATTGTGCACTTTTAAGACAGTTTTCATTTTTTCAGACATTTCCTTCACCGAATAATGATCTTTTGCTATAGCTGCCAGCATGTGAATCACGCTTCCCTGATTCGTAATTTGTTGCATGACTGTAAAAGGAATGGCGATTGCTTCGGAGGTTCTTCCGCCTAAATTCATGTCGGAAACGCCGGAAGCTACGCCCACTACCTGATAGTAAATTCCATTCACACGAATGTATTTTCCAATGGGATTCGTTTTTTTCGTAAATAATTCTTCGTATACCTTCGTTCCAATCACGCATACTTTCCGCCGATGGAGAATATCCACCTCATTGATGAAACGTCCCTGACTCAAAAAAGGGTTTTCTATGTATTTATAATTGGAATGCAGTCCCCGCACCGTGTATGAACCCGCATTGTCTTCGTACGCTACATTATTCGGAGTCCGATCGCCCCACAAAATCGGCGAAACGTAAGCCAATTCGGGAATAGAATGCATCAAAATATCCAAATCGCTGTTGTGAATGTTCCATTGTCGACCCTTCTGGAACCCTTTGTAAGGCACGCTGGTCTGTCCGGCGCCTAAAAAACAGGAATTCGTGGCAAAACCTTCCACTCCTTCGAACATTCCATGTTGCAAACCCGCGCCAGCCCCCATCATGATGATCAACATAAATAATCCCCAAAACACGCCAAAACCGGTAAGAAAACTTCTTACTTTATTCCGGCTAATAGTGAGCCATATTTCTTCAAATCTATCTAAATCAAACACTTCTGTATTTTTTATTCATTCATTAAGATTGCCTTATTCTGTCCGCATAGCTTCCACCGGTTGTATTTTTACTGCTTTGTAAGCTGGAAAATAACCAGCTGCCAAACCAGAAAGAATGAGGGTGATCATGGCTCCAATGGCCACGCCGACATCAATGGTCGGATTACTGATAACGTGCGCTATTTCTTCCATTCCGGGCGACTGCAAAATGGAACTAACCAGTTCGCCCAAGCCTACGCCCAAAAACATTCCGATATAACCGAAAATGGAGGTAATAAAAACCGACTCCATCAAGATGCTTCCCAATATAGAAGAAGGTTTCGCTCCCAAGGCTTTGCGGATGCCAATCTCCCGCGTTCGTTCTCTTACGGTTATCAACATGATATTGCTGACGCCGACAATTCCGGCCAACAGCGTACCTATGCCGATAATCCAGATAAATGCAGAAATTCCATTGAAAAGGCCCAAAAACTGAAGATAATTTTGCAATTGATTCCAAATGCCGACAGCACGCTTGTCCGAAGGATCGTAATGGTGAATGACGGAAAGTTTTTCCCGAAATTTTTCTTCAAACGCTTTGTTGTCTTTTTCCGTTTTCAGATTTTTCAAAGTAAAAGAAATGTCGTGCATTCCCCATCCCTGATTATACAGCAACTGAGCCGTAGTAAAAGGAATATAAGCGCTTTCGTCGTTTCCCCAAGCATCTTCTTCAAACACGCCAATCACGGTGTATCCCAATCCGTCTGCAATAAACAACTTGCCCACAGGGTCTCCGTTTTGAAACAAAATTTCCCTGACCCGTTTGTTAATGACCGCCACTTTCCGATGTTCTTTTATGTCCATACCATTGATAAATCGGCCTTGATTATCGACAATTTTGATTTCGTTGATACGCATGTATTCGGGAGTAACGCCGGTAAACGAACAGTTCGTATTGTACGTTCCGTAACTAATCATCTTGTTGGTGGAAATCATAGGCGTAATATCGCCCGCTTCCGGAATGTGGTTTTTGATCAATTCCAAATCTTTTTCGTCCAAAGTAATCGGACGATTGTTGGGGAACCCTTGGTAAGGTACGGAAGTAGAACGCCCCCAATATTGCAGACTATTCACCGAACGGCTGCCAAAATTAGACATCATCCCGTTCCGCACGCCATTTCCAGAAGAAAGAAGTATGCAAAACATTAATATTCCCCACGAAATAGAAAATCCAGTAAGGAAAGTCCGTAATTTATTTTTCTTGATTGTACTGACTATTTCAGCCCAGTTTTCTGTATCCCAGATCATTTTTCTGACTAAAAAAAATTTACGCTCCCGTTTGTTTTGTCATTATTTTGCAACCATGATCGACTCGATGACTCCATCTTTCAAATAGATAATTTTGTCGGTTTCTTCTGCGATGGCGCGTTCGTGAGTAACGATCACCATCGTCATTCCTTCCTTGTTTACTTCACGAAGGATATGAATCACTTCTTTCGAGGTTTTACTGTCTAAAGCGCCCGTCGGTTCGTCGGCCAGAATGATTTGCGGTCGAGCAATTAAAGCGCGGGCAATAGCTACCCTTTGTTTTTGTCCGCCCGACAATTCGCTTGGCATGTGCTTTGCCCATTCTTTCAAGCCCATTTTTTCTAAGTATTCCAATGCCATTTGATTGCGTTTTTTACGGCTTACGCCCTGATAATACAAAGGAAGGGCTACATTTTCCATTGCATTTTTAAAAGTAATCAGGTTAAAGGATTGAAAAACAAATCCAATCATTTTGTTTCTTAATTCGGCCGCTTTGGTTTCACTTAAATCTTTGATAAGAACATGGTTCAGATAGTATTTTCCCGTATCGTACGTATCCAAAATACCTAAAATATTCAACAAGGTAGATTTTCCCGAACCCGAAGCCCCCATGATGGAAACCATTTCTCCCTCCTTGATTTCAAGATCAATTCCTTTCAATACATGTAAAGGAGCGCCATTATGGTAGGTTTTATTGATATGCTCTAATAATATCATTCAAAAATTACAAATAGGTTGTTAGTAATATTGTTTTTTGTTCGATTCGCTATGCTCTTCTTCTTTATGAGACGCCTCTTTTCAAATTTGGTTACAAATATATGTATAATTTAGTACTTTGCAATACCAAGTATATATTTACAGACTTTTTTATAATTATTTAACATATAATAAACGTCATTAGTTACTACTCAGGTAGTCTATATGATTGATTTTTAAATACATATATTAATAACGAAAAAATATTTTTCTGGATTAAAAATTGCTAAAATGCTTATAATAAGCAATTTTAAAAAATATCGTATTAAAATTTATCAGTTATATTTTTTGTATATATATAATACACAATTATTTATTATATTTTCCTACCTGGGTAGTAACCGTCATTAATATTTATATTTATATTTATTCATTTTATTATCATTATTTTAAATTTATAGGTGCGTATTTATTTGAGACGCTTAGTATAGATAGTCCATCAGAAAGCTATAGAAGTCAATTTTGTTCTTTGGAATACAAATATTCAAGCCGTTTTTCCGCTTTTTCTTTTTCTTTTTCCAAGCGTTCGATATCTGTGAGGATTACCGCCAAATCCACAGTTTTCACCACCGCTTGTTTTTCCTTGACAGAAAGAATTTGCCGTATTTTTTTCTTTCCGACCAATTCCATGGTCAGTTGGTTGTTTGCACAATTGTAAATAAATGACAAAACGTCTTTATCGCGGCCTTTTTGGTAAGTCACAATTTCGTAAATAGTCCCCGCGCTGTCTTGAAAAGAGTAATTCGCTCCGCCATCAAAAGAGATCGCTTCGGTTTCGGCCGATTCTCCAGAAGGAGCCGTCACTTTCAACTGATTGTGCTTGATAGCCGAAGCGCCTCTATAAACGCTGCTCAAAGCAATTTCGCCGTTTTCGTTCACGTTAATTGCAATGTGATTTCCTCCCGCATCTACCGGCGGGTTATATGCCTTGTCGATATATCGTCCGATTCGGTCGTATTGCGGGTCTTTTACAAAAACAAAATGCGATTTCATGGAATCGGCTTGCGCCCGACGAACCTGCATCAGGCTATCGCTGTATACTAAATTGCGCTCCTGCTCTTTTATTTCTATGGCATGCTTCAGATGCAAAGCGTTCCTTTGTACCTCAAATTCTTTCGGGTATTTTCCTTTCAATTGATCCAGAACCTGTTTAGCCGAGCCGTATTGAGCGTTTTCGTATAAATTCCGCGCTTCTTCCAGACAAGATTGAGCGGCTTTTTTATCGTTTCCGCAAGCTGCCGACAAAAGGAGAACAGCAAGCAATAAAAAATATTTTTTCATACAAATGGATCCTGTTATTTCAAAAATTCATTGATAAATTCGTTCTCTTTTAACACGCCATATATTCCTTTTCGCACGGAAAACTCATCGTATTGCGTTACTTCGTCGGGCATTGCTCCCGGACGATAAATGACAAAAGGAACAGGGTCGCTTGTATGCGTTCGTATCCGGCAAGGAGTTGGATGGTCGGGCAAAAGCGCAATAGCAACTGGCTCGTCCCAACGTTCGGTTTCCTCCATAATTGATTTCAAAACACGCCGGTCTAAATATTCAATTGTTTTGATTTTTAATTGTTCATCTCCTTCGTGACCGGCCTCGTCGCTGGCTTCCACATGCAAATAAACAAAGTCCTTTTCTTTCAAGGCATCCAATGCCGCCTGCGCTTTTCCTTCATAATTGGTATCGTATAAACCCGTTGCTCCCGCTACCGAAATATTTTCCAGTCCTGCGTAAACGCCGATTCCTTTGATGAGATCGACAGCCGATATAACAGCGCCCGACCGTATGGGATAAATTTCGGTCATTTTTTTCATGACTGGTTTATAACCCGGCGACCAAGGCCAAATGCTATTGGCAGGGTCTTTTCCTTCCGCTTTTCTTTTCAGATTAACCGGATGATGTTCCAAACATTCCTGCGAACGGATAATCAAACGGTTCAATATTTCCGCCGTCTCTTGCGCTTCCGGAATTTCCGGCTGAATCAATACCTTGGCAAAGTCGATTCCCACAGCGTCATGCGGGGGGGTACAGATTAAATGTTTATTGCCTCCCGCCAGTTTCAGGAGGTGGCGGTAAGCCATTCCTTGAAAAAAACGACAAGAAGCATCTGCCAAACGTTCGTTGAGGAACTGAATCAAGATTCCCGCTTCTTCATTGGATATGTGTCCGGCAGAATGATTTTTAATTTTTCCGTTTTCTATGCAAATCAAATTGCAACGCAAAACCAATTCTCCCGGTTCAATTTCAACTCCCATGCTGGCCGCTTCCAACGATCCCCGTCCCTCCAAAACCTTTCGCGGGTCGTAACCTAAAACAGAAATATTGGCAACTTCGCTCCCCGGAGCCATTCCTTCAGGAATCGTATGCAACAAACCGCATCTGCCCTTTCGCGCTAACTCATCCATATACGGAGTATTGGCCGCTTGAAGAGGCGTCCGGTTGCCTAAAGATTCAATGGGCTCGTCGGCCATGCCATCTCCCAAAATAATGATATATTTCATGCGTACCTAATTTGTTCTTTATTTATTTGATAATATGGAGCAGGTTATAGATCAGGTAAATCTTCCCGACTTAAACCCGTCAGTTGGATTACGCTTTCTTTTTCCATTCCCATTTTCAAAGCATTTCGAGCAATGGATAAAGCTTTTCTTTTCTCTCCCTCTACAATTCCTTCTGCTTTGCCTTCCTTTATTCCTTCCATTTTCCCCTCGATCAAACCGGTTTGAATAACGCTGCGCTGATAACGTACCGCTTCCATGTGTGCATCATATTCGCGTTGCTCTTTTTTACTCAACCGACTGATTAACAAACTTTCTTTTGCTTCGGATAGACCCTTGGCCTGGGGTTTGTCTGGAATATTGCCTGTCTTTAAAAAAGCGATCCATTCATCCAAGGGCGTTAGGGCTTTTTTGTCAAACTCATCTACCCGTAAAACGTAATATTCAGGAAATAAATCGCCAACATCCTGATACAGGAATTGTTGTTGTTGATGTTCCGACAATTTCAGCACATCGTTGGTATGAATTCCTCGAAATTCTGTGCGTCCGTGATAAACGTAATCTTTTCCTTGTCCCAAATCGAAGTATAAAATATTAATGGAATAGATTTTTCGCACTTTAGCAAAAGGTTCTCCTCTACTAATATATTCTGTAATGGCTTTGGATGCGCCGTACAACATGCGGTGAAAGTAATCCAGCTCACGATTGTTCTGGATTTCGATAATCACCAATTCGCCTTTGCTGTTCTCTGCGAGCATATCTACCCGATTGAACTTGTCGTCAAAAGTATCTTGATTGCTTTCGCTTTCCAACATCCGTTCGATCTTGATCTCTTCATTTAATAAAGTAGATAAAAGTCCCTCCAAGACTACAAAATTCGATTTTTGCCTAAGCAATCGCTTTGCAGCCCAATCAAAACGTATGAAATTTTCTTTTGCCATAATCACTTATTTTTGGTTTTGTTATGCACAACAAAGGTAATCATTTTTTGCAAATCTACTGTTTTTTCCTATTGACATGCATGTCTAAAAACAATTTTATATCGCCGCGTCCTTCTATTTTTAATTTTTGGCGGATTTCCGATTTCCGGTGTTGGATGGTATTTTTAGACAATTCCAGATGCAATGCAATTTCTGTATTGTCGAAACCGGCATAAGTAAGGCAACAGATTCTGAATTCTGATTCGGTTAACTGAGGATATTGCTGTTTCAACTGACTGAAAAAACCTTTGTAACTCTCGTTCATGATCTGATACAGTTTATCCCAATCGTGTTCCGGATGTCCGTAAAGGATTTTGTTCATTTTTTGAACGAAATCTTTACCGGACAATTGTTTGTTTTCACCCATTTCCCGTTCGATCATACAAGCGTTTCGGTAAACATCCAAATAATCGGCGCTCAGACTTCGAAGTTTGTTTCCTTCCCTATCCTTGCTATTGAACAATTCCTCCAATTCTTTTTCCAAATAGATAGCCCGATTATTCGCCGCTTTCCGATAAAAACGAAAGAAAAACATGCAAACAAAGCCCAACAAAATCAAGAGAATAATGATCGCCCATTGTCTTTCAATCCAGAGCCGGTTCTTTTCACGCTGAAGCAATTCGAAATTATATGTTTTTTCTGTTTCCAACAAATTGCGTTTGTTATTTTCTATAAACAGATTCGACAATTGCTTGGAATATGCCTGATGATATTGCAAGGCTTTTTTATAGTTTCCTGCTTTTTCTTCCATTAAAGATAAAGTGCGATAAGCATTGGAGAGAGCTGAAAAATTTTCACTCTTTCCCAAAGAGTCTAAAGCCAAACGGATCAGGTATTCAGCGGAATCTCTTTGATTGAGATCGCTATATATCCGAGCTAAATTCAACCGGACTTGCACAATCTGATTCGAATCGTTATACGCTTCCGCCAGATTTAAGGCTTTTTCGAAATAAACCAAAGCACTGTCGTTCATTTTTTTGATAAAGAAACTATTTCCAATAAGATTGCAGGTAGAAATTTCCCACTTATAATTATGGGGAGATTGGATGAAATATTTTTGCGCCCGTTCGAATTTAGGGATCGCTTCGAGATATTGCCGTTGATCGTAATAGAGGCTTCCGAAAAAATACTGAATCAATCCTTTCAGGTCATTATCATCGGTTTTTTGAGCCGCTTTTTCCGCTCTCAAATAGGCTTCTTCCCCTTTTTTGTATTCTTTTTGAGAATGATAGACTCGTCCGCAGTAAAATTCAGCTTTTGCCTGCCTGTCGTAATCATTTTTGCTTTGAAAATAGTTTATAGACGTAAAAATCAGCGTGTCGGAAGAAATATCTTTATCCGCTTTGTCTTTTGCTTCTACTAAAAGTAAAAGATAACGGGCATACCGTTTCTTATTCAATTTTGAGGGATAAGGGATTGAATTCAACAATATCAATGCGCTGTCAGGATATTGGTTGACAAAATTTTCTGCTTCTTTCAAAATTTTTTCAGAGTTTTTCGAATCGTCGCAAGAAGATAAAAACACAAATAAAACAAGGGGAAATAAGATAGAAATTGGGCAAGGACTTTTTTTCATTGTTATGTCAAAAATTAATTCAGTGCAAATGTAATTTATTTCATTGAAATTCATAGAATTTGTCTAAATTTTTTCCATAGATTCGGTTGGGATAATGTTTTTTCCAACAAATAGTCGTAACTTGCGTCCTCTTTTTGAGCTTTAAAATAATTATATGTACAGATGAAAGACTTTTTCAAATTACTCAAGCGATTTGTACCTCCGTACAAAAAATATCTGCAACTGAGCATATTCATGAACATTCTCACTGCGTTATTAAGTCTAGCATCATTTTATTTACTCATTCCTATTTTGCAAATGCTCTTTAAAATCAAGGAGGTCAATTATTTTTATATGTCCTTTGATTTTTTTTCCATAGATTCGTGGCGGCATTTAACAACCATTTGCGAAAATAATTTCAATTGGTATATTGCGCAAATCATCGAAACGCACGGAAGCGGTTCTGCACTTTTGGCTCTGGCTTTATTTCTGATTATCAGTACGCTTTTTCGCACGGCAGCCATGTATTTTTCAGCTTATTTTATGATTCCAATCCGTACGGGCGTTGTTCGCGATATTCGGAATCAGATCAACGATAAAATCGTCACGCTGCCTTTGTCTTTTTTCTCCGAAGAGAGAAAAGGCGATATTCTGGCTCGCGTTTCCGGCGATGTAAACGAAATCGAAGCTTCCATCATGAGTTCTTTGGAAATGCTTTTCAAAAATCCAATTTTGATTCTTATCTATCTGGGTTGTATGTTTATTGTCAGTTGGCAATTAACTCTTTTTGTTCTGATAACGCTTCCTATTGCCGGTTATCTGATGGGACAGATTGGAAAAAAACTCAAAAAAAGCTCAGCGCTCGGACAACAACAATGGGGACTTCTGATGTCGCAAATCGAAGAAACGTTGAGCGGACTACGTATTGTCAAAGCTTTCAATGCAGAAGAAAAAATTTCAGAACGGTTTCACGAGGCAAACAATGTTTTCAGGAAAACAACCAACCGCATTTTCCGTCGTCAACAATTGGCGCATCCCATGAGCGAAATGTTGGGTACGATTGCCATTGCTATTGTTTTGTGGTACGGAGGTTCTTTGATAATAAATGATCACAGTTCCATCGACGGCGCCAGTTTTATGTATTATCTGACTATTTTTTATTTACTGATCAATCCAGCCAAAGAATTGTCTAAGTCGGTCTACGCCATTCAAAAAGGCTTAGCATCGATGGATCGGGTCGACAAAATATTGAAAGCGGAATCGACCATTATCGATCCGAAAAATCCGATTCCGGTTTCGTTCAGCGACAAAATTGTTTACGAAAATATCTGGTTTCGGTATCGGGAAGATTGGGTCGTGGAAGGAGTCCGGATAGAAATTCCCAAAGGAAAAACGGTTGCTCTGGTGGGTCAATCGGGTTCTGGAAAATCGACTTTAGTCGATCTGTTGCCCCGTTTCTACGATGTCCAGAAAGGACAGATTGTTATCGATGGCGTCAACATCCGCGAAGTTCGGATACACGATTTGCGGCAATTGATGGGAATTGTCAACCAAGAAGCTATTCTATTCAACGATACTTTTTTCAACAATATTGCGTTTGGAGTGAAGCAAGCCAAGCAAGAAGATGTAATAGAAGCTGCCAAAATCGCTAATGCTTACGAATTTATCATGGCTTCTGAAAACGGCTTTGAAACAAATATCGGCGACCGCGGCTGCAAACTTTCGGGAGGGCAAAGACAGAGGATCAGTATTGCGCGCGCCGTGTTGAAAAATCCTCCCATTTTGATTTTGGATGAGGCAACTTCCGCTTTGGATACAGAATCGGAGCGATTAGTTCAGGATGCTTTGGAAAAATTAATGAAAAACAGAACCACTCTTGTAATTGCCCACCGTTTGTCGACGATTAAAAATGCCGACTTGATCTGTGTCGTACACAAAGGTAAAATTGTAGAGCAAGGCTCTCACAACGAACTGATTTCAATGAACGGATATTATACCCGCCTCTATGAAATGCAGTCTTTTTAGACCAGAATTAATGCAACAAGAATTGCCTACTTTGTCGTTGTCGTTTTCTTTTTCGTTTCTGTCTTTTTCGTCGTCATTGCAGCTTTCTTTGTTGTTGTAGCCGCCTGGGTCGCCGTTTTCGTCGTTGTCTTTGCTATCGTCGTCTTTTTGGTTTTTCCTTTGATTGTTTTTTCTGGAGCTTCGCTAATGATTTTCATGCAGTCTTCGCAAGAAAGTTCTGTAGGAACAAGTCCCTTGGGAATTTTGTAATTAGCCTTATTGTAAGCGATATAGGCACCAAAACGGCCATTCAGTATCTGAAGATTTGCATTGTCCGGAAACGATTTGATGATCTTGTTTGCATCGCGTTCCTTTTTTTCCAAGATCAACTGGTTGGCCTCTTCCAAAGTAATATGATAAGGATCGTATTCTTTAGGAATGGGAGTGAAAGCATTATCGTATTTGAGATAAGGACCAAAACGGCCAATAGCGGCTGCGACCGGTTTACCTTCCAAGTCGCCGATCACGCGAGGCAAACTGAATAATTGCAAGGCTTCATCCAATACAATGGTTTCAATGGATTGTCCTTTAGCTAAGGAAGCAAATTGCGGTTTTTCTTCATCTTCTGCAGAACCGATCTGCACAAAAGGTCCAAAACGACCCACTTTGACCGACACGGGTTTTCCCGTTTTGGGATCGGTTCCTAAAACCCGCTCCCCTACTCGGCGTTCGGTTTTGGACGTCGACACTTCCTCTACGATTGGATGAAACAGATCGTAAAACTTATGCAATGGTTCCGTCCATTTCATTTCACCTTCCGCCACTTTGTCAAATTCTTTTTCCAGATCGGCCGTAAAATTATACTCCAATACCATGGAAAAATTTTCCATAAGAAAATCATTGACGACTATTCCCGAATCCGTCGGCGTTAATTTATTTTTATCGGCGCCCACCGTTTCTGTTTTTGCCGTTTTCGAAATCGTCTTATTCTTAAGAAGAAGCGTAGTAAACAGTTTTTGTTCTCCTTCCTTGTTTTCTTTGACCACATAACCTCGCTGTTGAATCGTAGAAATGATTGGAGCATAGGTCGATGGACGGCCAATACCCAATTCTTCCAATTTGCGCACCAAGCTGGCCTCCGTATAGCGGGGTGGTTTTTGAGTTTGACGCTCGGAAGCCGCAGCTTCGGCCAAAAGCAAAATTTCATTCAGTTGCAAAGGCGGGAGAATAGCTTCCGTCGTATCGTCGGTATTTTCGTCGTCGGTATCTTCCATATATACCCGCAAGAAGCCGTCAAATTTGACGACTTCTCCCTGAAGAGAAAATTTTTCTGCGGAAAGTCCGCTGATTCCAATGGTTACGGTCGTTCGTTCCAATTCGGCATCGGCCATTTGGGAGGCGATTGTCCGTTCCCAAATCAACTTGTAAAGGCGTTGTTCCTGCATTGTTCCCGAAACAGTCCGCCGATCCATATACGTAGGGCGGATCGCTTCGTGAGCTTCTTGTGCTCCTTTTGTTTTTGTATGATACTGACGAATTTTTATGTATTGACTGCCAAATTCATCCTGAATTTCTTTCTGCGCAGCGTTTAAAGCCAAAGTCGAAAGATTTAGCGAGTCGGTACGCATATAGGTAATCAAACCCGCTTCGTACAGTTTTTGCGCAATCGACATGGTCTGCGAAACGCTGAATCCGATTTTTCGGGAAGCCTCTTGCTGCAAGGTAGAGGTGGTAAAAGGCGGAGCAGGCGATTTTTTTCCCGGACGCGTATTAATGTCTTCGATGGTGAAAACAGCGTCTTTGATTTTTTCCAGAAAGGCTCTTGCTTCTTCTTCTGTTTTAAACCGCTTGTTCAGTTCAGATTGAATAACGGTTTTATCATCCGGCAAAAGAAATTGAGCTTGTACGCGAAAAAAGGTTTCTGCATGAAACTGATTGATTTCCCGTTCTCTTTCGACAATTAAACGCACAGCTACCGATTGAACTCGTCCTGCCGACAAAGAGGGTCTGATTTTTCTCCACAAAATGGGCGAAAGTTCAAATCCTACAATCCGATCCAATACCCTGCGGGCTTGCTGGGCATCCACCAAATCTTGATTGATATTGCGGGGATTTTGGATGGCATTGAGAATGGCATTTTTTGTAATTTCATGGAATGCGAT
The DNA here is from genome assembly GCA_009783445.1 of Candidatus Azobacteroides sp. GTDB lineage: Bacteria > Bacteroidota > Bacteroidia > Bacteroidales > Azobacteroidaceae > Azobacteroides. The sequence goes on from WRFY01000099.1 coordinate 18,313, forward strand.
CCGTTTAGAATCGCTTTCATTCAAATCCAGTACTACGTACAAGTGCCAGGCAATGGCTTCTCCTTCCCGATCTTCATCCGAAGCAAGCCACACCATTTCGGCTTCTTTTGCGGCTTTCTTCAAATTTTTCACTAATTCGGCTTTTTCTGGAGAAATAACATAATCAGGCTTGAAATCATTACGAACATCTACGCTTAAATCCTTATCTTTCAGATCACGAATATGTCCGTAACTCGACAAAACCTTATAGTCTTTCCCTAAAAATTTTTCAATGGTTTTAGCTTTTGCCGGAGATTCTACGATTACAAGATTCTTTTGCATATTTTTTCAACATTTTATAAGCGCGCAAAGTTAATAAAAACTTTAAAATTTAATGCTTATCCCTCCAGCAATGTTGAAATTTTGTGCAGGATAGCCAAACCAGAGGTCATATTTTTGAAAGAACAAGTTATTGATTTTTGCAAAAGCCGAAAAATTTTCATTAATCGTATAAGTTCCCTGCACATTCATCGCATGGATATTTTTCATGTGAGTAACTTCATTGTAATAGAGCGATTTTCTACCTGTTTCCAAGTGATAGCAGACGTCTGCCCTGAGAGGAATATCCTGCACTTTGAAACTAATATTTGCATCGCTTGTAAAAGACGGTTTGTTCCACGCAACCCAATCGGCATTCGCTTCGCCGGAATCCACCATATTCGACCAATCAGTGATATTCCATTGGTTGTAAGTCAATTTCCATCCTATTTCAAAAACGTCCGACCAAGTATATTTCACAATGCTTCCCAATTTGAACATTTCTGCATTCATGTATTGGGGAATTATTTGCGACCGAATCGAATTGCTGCCTTCTATTACGGCATTTCCCACAAAAAAATGCTCGTCCCTTATCCATTTATATCCTGTAAAGACATCTATTCCCAAATTGGGAAGTATGGAAAAATTGAAACCCAGCGTAACGTCTACGGGGCTTTCCGAATCGTAAATTCGGTAATCGGGCGATATGTAACGATTTTCGTAATATGTAGTATAATTGCTGTTATCCTTGATTCCGCCGACGATCCACAGATAGAAAAGCATTTCGTCCATCGGACGCCAGTCGAACTGGACGTCGGGGGCAAGCACTAACTTCTTCATGCCTCCAAACTGTAAATGCGCCGAAGCGCCTAAACGGACATTCCAATCATCGTCTTCAAAAGTAAAATAGGGATTGACAGAAAAAACGCTGTAATTGTAATTCCCATAGGCCCGTCCCTCTGCGTTGTCGTTTTTCCACGATCCGATAGAAAGCGAACGTAATCGGTCGGAAAGGCCGTACGCATAATTTCTGAAATATCCGGCCAATCCAATGAATTTGGCATGAAAATCAAAATCCCCCAAGATCCGGCTTTCCTCTCTTCCCCTTCCTTCGTCTTCTCCCCGCGACTGTCTAAAAAAAGAATAAGTCAAATTGGCTTTATAATTCAATTCGTCGGCATTTACGGATTCTACTCCTAAATGCGCCTGAAACAGATTGTTCGTCTGATCTCGATCCAATGCGATCAGGTCGTAGCCATCGAAAAGAGCAGACGGCGTTATCTCTCCATTTACTATGGGATAACCATAGTAATTAAACACCGAATAAACATAATTTGCATCTGCAAAAAATTTCAAATTTCCGGAATTAGACAAATAATCAAAACCAATGGCATTATCGTTGATTTGCATATTTGAGTTCTCCATATTGTAATTATCATTTTGCAAATACGACATTTTTGTACTGCCCGAACGATGCGATCCGAAGATATTCAGGCGGTTTTCTTCCGAATTCAAGAGCTGATAACCTGCATCTCCATCTATATTTAACAGAGAACTCAAACTAAAATTCAAATAACCTCTCTGTTGGCTGGTTTTGAAACCGGAGAAATACGTTTTCGAATCCAATTTCGAAATATAAGGAGCAATGCGGTAATCGAACGTATAATCGGAAAATTCTACCCGCATTTCAGGCGCTTCCGGCTCTCTGATTTCTGGAAGTTGATTGATTTTGTTAGCATCACGAATACTGGGATTGTATTCCTTTTCCAAATCCATTTCCCGCTGAAAATCGGAATTCCCATTTTGCCCCTGCATGGAGAGGAAAAAACAACCTGTGAACAAGGTAAAATAAAGATATTTCATTGCATTCATAATTCTTTTGCAAACATAATCCGATAAACATAATCTTATAAGAATTTGACAAAAGTAGTAATAATTTTCTCAAAAGAACAGGACGTCCTGCCAAAATACAGAGATTTTTTATTCGAAACGGATAATATCTGAAACATTCGTTACCTTTGCGCTCTCAAAAATAATAAAAATCCTTAAGTTGTTTTAAGAATTTATGTCTGCTTCTTTTTTTCGTTTCAAACAATTTGTCATATCTCACGATTTATGCGCCATGAAAACGGGTACCGACGGAGTTTTGTTAGGGGCATGGACGCATTGCGCCGATGCAGCTGCCATTTTAGATGTAGGAACCGGATCGGGATTAATCGCCTTGATGCTGGCTCAACGTTCCAAAGGAACAATCGATGCTATCGACATTGATGAAAACGCTTACAAACAGGCAAAAATAAATTTTGCCCATTCGCCTTTCGCCGAACAGGTGAACGCTTTTCATGTGGATTTTCTTCACTACGCACCTTCCCATAAATACGATTTGATTGTATCCAATCCGCCTTATTTTATGGATTCGTCTCCTTCGCCTTATGCGGCCCGCACTACAGCTCGACACAATTGCACACTGAATTTGGATGAATTGGTACAGAAAAGCACTGAACTGTTGTCTTCCAACGGTCGATTGTCGCTGATCGTCCCTATTGGAGCGTTCGATTTATTGCAATCCATAACCACTTTAAACAATTTGTATCTGACCCGAAAAACCGTTGTCCGGTCGTTGGAAAATCGTCCGCCGAAACGCACCCTATTGGAATATTCCAAACAAATGAATGAACTCGATGAAAATGAATTCTTTATCGAAAATTCAAATCATACCTACAGCCCAGAATACATTGAATTGACAAAAAGTTACTACCTTGCATTTTGAGAATTATGAATTAACAGCAGAGAATTCATAATTTTTTAATAGACTCTTTATATCCCCAAACAGCGATTGCCATTGCAATGCAAGCCCACAACAATAATTGCCATCCCACCAAATTCCATCCACCCATAGTCCAACATTTTACTCCAATCCAGGTACCTATCGCACCTCCAATAAACGCGATAGTCATAAACATGGTGTTGATGCGGCTATTCGCCGTTTCGTCCAAGGTATAAATTTGTGCAAAGTTAGTAACCTGCGTCGCTTGTTGTCCGACATCCAGTAAAAGCGTTGCAACGATAAAAGCAACGAGCGAATACGGAAACAAGTGAATCAAAAGGATACTCACAATAAGAAAGCCGACCGTAAACAACTGATTTCTTGCAGGATTGTATTGGTCTGCCAATCGTCCAAACACAGGTGCGATAAGCGCTCCGGCAATTCCTACCAAGCCGAACAATCCAATGGTATCGGAATGATAATTGAATGGAGGTAGACTCAAATGAAAAGTAAGCGTTGTCCAAAACGAACAAAATAAGCCAAATGCAAAAGCTATTAAAAACGAAAGCCGACGCAGCAACGCAAAGCGTTTGAATTGCAATACCGTAGAAGAAAGCAAGCTCAAGTAATTGCCTTGATAAGTAGGCTCTACCCTGGGTAGGATGAAGGCGACCATCCCTGTCGTAACCAACACCATGCCGGCAGAAATGCCGTACACATGCCGCCATGAGAACCATTCGGCAATGTATCCGCTAAAAACTCTTGCACCCAATATTCCTACCAACATGCCCGTAAAAACAATACCGACCACTTTTCCTTTCTCTTTTCGCGCCAGAACTGCGGCCATAGGCATCAGTACTTGGGCGGCAACAGACAAAAACCCGATCACAAAACTCAATACGTACAAACCCGCCAAATGGTGGATGAATGTGATCGCGCTCAACGCCGCAATCAACAGCGATTGCAAAAGGATGATTAACTTTCTGCGTTCTACTTTATCTCCCAATGGCGTGAGCAACAGTAATCCCAAGCCATACCCCAGCTGCGACAGTACCGGAAGATTACCCACTTGCTTTTCTTGCAAATGCATATCCTTTGCAATCTCTGAAAGTATCGGTTGGTTATAATAAATATTTGCTACGCAAATACCTACCGCAATGGACAAAACAGCCATTTGTATTTTTGTAATGTCCCCGTTTTGATGCTGAAACTTTGAATCTGTTGTCTTAAACGACTGCGCCATTTTGAAAAATATATTTGAATTGGACTGCCAAATAGTCTTTGGTTTATTCTTTCGCGCGACAAAGATACAAATTTCTCACTTTTTATGACATTAAATATTATAGCAATAGGTTCAGTAAAAAAAACAATATAATAATTTGACTATCAATTAATTAAATAGAAATACTTTGTAGAGCGCTACCGAATATTGAATGAAATTGCAAAAAAGAGTTATTTACAAATATTATGTTAGAAATGTCAAAAAATTACTCATACAACAAATAAGGTTTGCGTTGAATTTTGAATTTTTCAACGTCTGCTTGCCAGCAGGCCTTGATTTCCTTTGCCGATTTGCCTTCTATAATCATTTTGTCCACATAATCGACTCCGATCAGGTTTCGGAAAAAAGAGGTGAAAAACTTTCCATTCGCTCCGGAGGAAGATCGTCCGGATGGTGTACGATTGTAGGCATCAATGACATATTCCAAATGGAGGCCGCCTTCCCAAATGATGGAATCGGAAAGATTCCGCAAATCTACGCCGTAACATTTTTTGTCCCTATAAGGAGGATATTGAGCGCCCGGAACGCTGCGGGGTGTAAAAGAAAACGAACATCCGCTCATATCCGGACTGCCATAAACCTGAAAAGGAAAATCGGTTCCGCGTCCCACGCTCAGGGGAGTTCCTTCCAACAGACAGAGAGAGGGATAAAGATAAACGGACTGCATATTGGGCAGATTCGGCGAAGGCGGAACGGGTAACGAATATTTAGTCTGATGCGTATAATTCTTGCAGGAAATCACCCGTAAAGAACAAGTCTGCTTGTCGGGCAACCATTTCTCGCCATTGATCATCAAAGCCAGTTCGCCCAAAGTCATTCCATGTACGACTGGAATGGGCAAATAGCCTACCCCCGACCGGTATTTCATGTCTAAGATCGGGCCGTCGACATAAAATCCATTGGGATTGGGACGATCGAGGAGAATCATTTCTTTTTGACTTTCGGCGCAAGCGTCCATCAATTTATATAGGGATATATAATAGGTATAAAAACGCAAACCTACATCTTGAATATCTGCCAACACCACATCTATTTGCGACATAATGTCTTTCCCCGGTTTTCCAGTTTTATCCTTGTAAAGGGAATAAACAGGAATTCCCGTTCGCAAATCTCGACTGTCGCTCACTCGCTCGCCGGCGTCGGCATCGCCGCGAAATCCATGTTCGGGAGCAAAAATGACGACAAGATTAAACCCTGAACGAAACAAAAAATCGACTAAATGTTCATCGCCTACCCTTCCGGTATGATTTGTGAAAACGGCAATCCGTTTTCCTTTTAACAAAGGAAAATATTCGGCAGTGGATTCAGCCCCTACCTTTATAGGAACAACCGGATTTCCGCACTGCAGACTGGAGAAACAAAAAAGAAAGAACAAGCAAGCGCCCCAACTTTTCATACATTTCAAATTGATCTTCTTTTGCATTACCAATATGTTTTTTGCAAATGTAAAGTTTGTTTTCCGAAAAAACAAACTTTACATTTGCATATCAAGGTAAATTATATGCTTTAATCATTCGGTCGTTTCCGGAAATATCTTTTAATAATTCCACGTTTTTGTACCCTTTGTTTTTCAGCATCCGGACGGTCATTTCTCCGCAGCGACTATTTATTTCAAAAAAGAGAAATCCATCTTTCTTCAAATGCTGCAATCCTATATCGGCTATTCTTTCATAAAACAGCAGCGGTTTTTCTTCCAAGACAAACAAGGCTCGATGCGGTTCGTAATTCAGCACATTGGGCGACATATTTTTTTTCTCGGAAGGAACGACGTAAGGCGGATTACTCACAATAATATTCCATTCATGGGGCAGTTCGGGGGAAGATAAAGCCTGCGCATCCAGAATATCTTGTTGAAAAAAACGAACTTCGGCCTGCTGAAGTTCTGCATTATGCCGAGCAACGGCTAAGGCTTTGTCCGAAATGTCGAGCGCATACACCGAAAAACCGGGAAGATTTTTGGATAGACTGACCGCAATGCAACCGGAACCGGTTCCAATGTCCAGACAAACTCCTTTTTCTTTTTCTCTCTCTTGCACGGGAAAAAGCTGGAGAATCCAATCGACTAACTCTTCTGTTTCCGGACGAGGAATCAATACATTTTCGTTCACGATAAACTTCAATCCGTAAAACTCTGTTTCGCCCAAAATGTATTGGATGGGACGATATTTCTTTAATTCTTCCACAATCTTTCGAATTCTTCTGACTTCATTTGATGATAAATGATTATCTTTGTCCCGCAAAAGAACCGTTCTGTTTGTTTGGCAAACAAATTCCAAAATCAAAAACCAAAGGGATTTGATTTCAGAATCGGAATAGAAATCGTGTAATTGCGTTTGTATGTATCGTAACATTTCTTGCACAAGTGCAAAGATAGAAAAAAAGCCGGCTTGCCATTGGCCTGACGCTGAAAAATACATGCGTCGCTGTTTGGAATTGGCTGAAAAAGGTCAAGGGAAGGTTGCCCCTAATCCGTTGGTAGGCGCAGTGATCGTCTGCAACGGAAAAATCATCGGCGAAGGTTATCACCGGAAGTATGGAGAAGCGCATGCAGAAGTCAATGCCATTCATGCAGTAAAAAACGAGGAATTATGGAAGGACTCTACTTTATATGTCAATCTCGAACCTTGTTCGCATTATGGGAAAACGCCCCCGTGCGTAGACCTCATCATTGAAAAACAAATTCCAAGGGTAGGGGTCGGACAAATTGATCCGTTTGATCAAGTATCGGGAAAAGGAATTGAACGTTTGAAAAATGCGGGAATCGAAGTGAAAACAGGCCTATTGGAGGAATCGTGCAGACAGCTCAATCGCCGTTTTTTGACTTTCACAGAAAAAAAACGTCCATATATTTTGTTGAAATGGGCACAATCGGCTGATGGATATTTGGATAAACTGCGCGAACCCGGCGACGGACAAGCGCCGGAGCGGTTTTCAGACGATTTTACGCGAATGTGCGTTCATAAATTGCGGGCGGAAGTATCGGCCATTATGGTCGGTACACGTACTGAAGTGTTGGACAAACCTTTGTTGAATGTCCGTTATTGGAGCGGAAACGATCCGATCCGAATTCACGCAGACAGCAGCAAGACATTGTCTTCGCTTATGCAAGAGTTACATGCACAAGGCATTCAATCGTTGATGGTGGAAGGGGGTGCAAAACTTCTTCAAAGCTACATCGACGAAAATTTATGGGATGAAGCAGGAATCGAAGTAAGTGCACGAGAGCTTGGAAAAGGAGTCAAAGCGCCTGCTTTTTCAGGAACTTTAGCGAGTGTTCAAAAATGTAAAAAATCTTCGATTTTACTTTACAAGCACTAAAAATATATAAATATTGAACGAGTTAAACGTTTTAGTCAAAATTGTTTCTATTTTTGCAAATTATTAGTTTTTAATAAAATAAAATTAGAGGAATGCAATTAAAAAGGGTTTTTTACATTTTGCTTTGTTCGTTGTCTTTAATGGGTTTAGCTTCTTGTTTGAGAGGAAATAATACAGACGATATCATTCCTTCTACAGATGCTCAGATCATCGCCTTTTCTTTATCACACGACTCGGTTGCGGTCCTCGCTACAACGCGCTTTAGCATTGATCAGGTTGAGAATAAGATATACAACTACGATTCTTTACCCTATTTATGCCAAGTTCGTCCGCGTGTAATAGTAAATTATACAAGCGGATCGGGCGTTTCTACTTTGATGACCAAAACAGGAAACGATACCGTATGGGTGAAAGCGGGCGATTCGCTGGACATTTCCAACGCTTTGAACAACGGAATGCTGTTGAAAGTTTTTGCCCCCAATGGTTCTACCAATAAAGAATATACGTTCAAAATCAATATCCATCAGGTCGATCCGGATTCCATGCAGTACGAACAGATAGGAGTGGAAAACTTTCTGCTTCAAGGAGACAATAAAACGGTAAAATTCAAGAACCAGTATTTTACGTATGTAAAAGACGAAGAAATTTCAGTTTACCAATCTTCCGACCTGAAAAACTGGGAATCGGCAGCGACGAATCTTCCAGCCAATACGGTTATAGAGGGTATTGAGGCCATGGAAAATGGTTTGTGTGCGTATACTGAAACTGGCGAACTGTTTATTTCGTCCAATGCCATTTCATGGACAGAGATTTCTTCCCAATATGAAAATTGGGATCGTTACCGTTTGATTTCGGTTTTGGGATATTTGCCGACCAGCGCTACTCAAGACGAAGGTTTAGCCGTCGTGGCGGAAAAAAATCAAAGCCGTATCTTTGCGTTCTTGCCCAGTTTATTTTCGAAGAATGCAACGCCGTATGCGATTGTAGAAGGAGATACTGTTTCGTCGGATTTTCCGCTTTCGGGATTTTCCACAATCAATAAAAAATCATTGACTATCAATCAAATAATGCTTATAGGAGGAAGCCCTTCTATTCCTTTGGTGAATGTGGATGCCCTGCCGGTCTGGATTACAGAAAATGGATACTATTGGGTGAAGTTGTCGGATTCTCCCCAAGGTAGTCTTCCGTCCATAGAAGGCGGAAGCGCTTTTGTTTATAACAATGAATTGTACTTTATGGGCGGAACAACGATTTTGGGAACTTACAATGAGGAAATTTATTCTTCTATAAATGGATTGGTATGGAATACGAAAGCATCCAAGGCGCAACCGCCCAAAGAATTTACGCCAAGGAAAAATGCTTCGATCGTAGTAGATAACGAGGGAGTCTATTTCTACATTGTAGGCGGGCAAAACAAATCGCCACTGGCCGATATCTGGAAAGTCGTGATGAACGCTCAAACGTTCAAAAAATAGCCATTTGAAAAAGACGCAGAAAGTTAAGATGCTAATATAATTTTGAAGCAAATTTAACGTTTTCATTTAGATAACACTGTGTTTTTTTATGAAATTAGCTTCAAAATACAAGAGAATACCATATAGCATATTAATAGTAGTAATACTTTCTATTATAGGAAGTGCAGCGGCGGTTGCACAAGAATACAGGTACGAAGCGGGAGGCATGGCAGGAATATCCATGTATATGGGAGATGCCAATCAGACTTCGCTTTTGAGGGGATGGAATCCTTCAGCAGGATTGATTTTCAGGAACAACCTGAACTTTCGATGGGCAGTGAAGGCTGATTTATTTCTTGGAAGGGTGAGCGGAGATACGAAAAATATTGATAACGTATTTCCGGATCACGCGCAAACGGCATTTAAACGAACGTTTGCAGAACTGGGCGGACACATGGAATTTAATTTTCTTCCTTATAGCGATAAATTTGCGTATCTGAATACAAGTAAAATAACTCCTTATATTTTTTCCGGCTTGGGTTTAACGCTGGCGACGGGAGAAAATCAAACTTTCTTGGGAATCCATTTTCCTCTCGGAATAGGAGTAAAATACAAAATGCGAAACCGATTGAATTTGGGAGTAGAATGGACGGTGCACAAATTGTTTAGGGATAGTTTCGACGCACCCAGTTCGGAAGAATTTAATCTGAATAATCCGTATCATATCCAAAGCGGATTGTTCAAAAACAAAGATTGGTATAATACTTTATTTTTTTCCATTACCTGGGAATTTGGCCTAAGGGATGGAAGATGTACGACAGACTGATGAAAGAACAAATTGATTTGAAACATCTACCTCGCCATGTAGCTATAATCATGGACGGGAATGGACGGTGGGCGCAAAAAAACGGCAAAAGCCGTTATGAAGGACATCAAGAAGGAGTGGTATCTGTTCGTAAAGTGGTAGAAGCCGCCGGAGAAATAGGTATAAAATACTTGACTGTTTATACTTTTTCGACTGAAAACTGGAACCGGCCGCAAGAAGAGGTTGATGCTTTGATGACTTTGGTGGTATCTGTCATTCAACGCGAAACTCCGGATTTGATGAAAAACAATGTTCGCCTCCAAGTAATTGGAGACATCGAACGTTTGCCGCAGATAACGCGAAATAACTTATTGGCGTGCATAGAAGAAACTAAAAAAAATACAGGTTTGATACTGGTTTTGGCCTTCAGTTACTCCTCCCGTTGGGAAATAACCGAAGCCGCTAAGGCAATTGCTCAGGAAGCTGCAAACGGAAAAATAGAAATAGGAAAAATAGACGAAACGATGATTTCGAATCATCTGACTACAAAAGATATCCCCGATCCGGACTTGCTGATCCGAACAGGGGGGGAATACCGAATCAGTAATTATCTTTTGTGGCAATTGGCTTATACGGAACTTTATTTCACTCCGATCTATTGGCCGGAATTCAGGGAAGATCATTTATACGAAGCAATCTTGGATTTTCAAAAAAGGGAACGCCGATTCGGCAAAACAGGAGAGCAGGTAAAAAACAAATAAACAAAAAAATGAAGAAAATCAACAGAATAAAGCAAATAAAAAAAACGAGAGAAATGAAGAAAATAAAGCGGAACACCCTAAAAATAGTAATATTTTCGTTTTTTTCATTCCCTTCATTTGCTCCATTCGCTTCGTTATATGCACAGGAAACAGACGATTTACCGGTAATTACTTACAGTCTGAATGACAATAAAAAATATGCTATCGCAAATATAAAAGTTTCAGGAGTAGAAAATTACGGTTACGAAGATTTTGTTTTGATTGGAATATCCGGCCTTTCCGTGGGAGATAAGGTGAGTATTCCGGGACAGGAAATCACTTCTGCTGTTAAAGCTTTCTGGAAAAACGGCATGTTTTCCGACGTTAAAATTATAGCTGATAAACTGACTGCCGATAGCGTGTGGTTAGAAATTGCCTTGAAGCCCAATCCAACCATTTCCGCTATCAATTACATAGGAGTAAAGAAAAGCGAGCGGGAAGACTTGGAATCGAAAATAAGAATGCCGCGCGGCTCGCAATTAACGCCGAATTTGATCAATCGTGCACGAAAGCGCATCAAAGATTATTTCGACGAAAAAGGTTTTAGCAACGCCGATGTACAAATCAGACAAAAAAACGATATTGCCAACGATGGAAAAGTGATCTTGGATATTATAGTCGATAAAAATGAAAAAACCAAGATCAAGGATATTTTTATTACCGGAAACGAAAAACTTTCGAGTTATACCTTGAAAGTAGCGATGAAGAAAACGAACGAAGGTTTCTCCTTGAAAAAAAGACCTCGTTTGAGCATGCGGAAACTGTTCAGTACCAAAAAATTTGTAAAAGAAGAATATGACAAGGACAAGGATAATATCATTCTCAAATACAATGAGAAAGGATACCGCGACGCTTACATAACATCCGACAGCGTAATTCCCATCGATGATCGTCATGTGGAAGTCTACATGACTCTGAATGAAGGAGATAAATACTTTGTCCGTAATATCAAATGGGTAGGGAATAAGCTATATCCGTCCGATGCTTTGGATTATGTGCTGAACATGAAATCCGGCGACATTTACAATCAAAAAAAATTGAACGAACGTCTCAAAACGGATGAAGATGCCGTAGCCAACTTATACTACAACAATGGTTATATCTTTTCCACTTTGGATCCGGTAGAAGTATATATCGAAAATGATTCGGTAGATGTAGAGGTACGGATCATGGAAGGCATACAGGCAACCATTAACCGCGTGATTATCAATGGAAACGATCGACTCTACGAGGATATCGTGCGAAGGGAATTAGTGACCAAACCGGGACAATTGTTTAGTCGTGAAGCGTTGATGCGTTCATATCGCGAAATTGCGCAATTGGGACATTTTGATCCGGAAGCAATTGACATACAACCGATTCCAGATGCAGAAGCAGGTACGGTAGATATTAGCTACAATTTGAAATCGAAAGCAAACGACCAAATCGAATTTTCTGCCGGTTGGGGACAAACGGGCGTCATTGGGCGAATGAGTCTGAAATTTTCCAATTTTTCTTTTCGAAACTTGCTTCACCCAGATACTTATAGAGGAATTATCCCGCAGGGAGAAGGACAAACGCTTACGCTGAGCGGACAAACCAACGGACGTTATTATCAATTGTACAGCATTTCATTCATGGATCCATGGTTCGGAGGAAAACGCCCCAACAGTTTTTCGCTGGGAGCTTACTACATGATACAAACAGACATTGAAAGCCGTTCTTACAGCAATATGTACAATTACGGGTACGGTTACAATTCCGGCTATAATTACGGATACGACTATGCCTACGATGAAAACAAATCTATGAGGATATTGGGATTATCGCTCGGATATGGCAAACGTTTGAATTGGCCGGATAACTATTTTACCTTCATGGCCGATCTTTCTTTCCAGCATTACTGGTTGCATAATTGGCGCTATTTCATCGTGCAAAACGGAGCCGCCAACAGCTTGGCGCTGGGATTAACCTTGGGACGAAGCTCTATTGATAATCCTTTATATACCCGTTCGGGTTCGACCTTCTCGTTGTCGGTCAATGCCACCCCGCCTTATTCGCTGTGGGATGGAATCAACTATGGCAGTCTATCGAAAAGCGATCCCCGCATGTATAAATGGATCGAATATCACAAATGGAAATTCAAGAGCAAAATGTTTATTCCTTTGGCTAACAGGGAAAAAGTGAAACGGACGCCGGTATTGATGAGCCGGATCGAATATGGGTTCCTGGGAACATACAACTCGCACAAATTCAATCCTTTCGAAACATTCTACATGGGAGGAGACGGAATGAGCGGTTATTCTACCATGTACGCCAATGAAATAATAGGACTTCGCGGATATACTTCCGGTTCACTAACCCCTAATCAGGATGGATATGCCTATTCTCGGCTCGCAATGGAATTTCGTTACCCTTTCTTACTCGAACAAACGTCGACCATTTATGGACTGGCCTTTGTGGAAGCAGGAAATGCATGGTCGAATCTGAGATCTTTCAATCCTTTCGATCTAAAACGTTCGGCAGGGGTGGGGCTTCGTATTTTCTTACCCATGGTCGGCTTGATCGGTATCGACTGGGCGTATGGCTTCGATGTGCCTTTTGTATCGAACGACGCGCATAGCTTTACGAATTCATCCGTTTCAGGTTCGCAAATACATTTCATTCTTGGACAAGAGTTTTAATCATTCAAATATATAAAAAATATGAAAAAGACAATTGTATTTTGCTTCTTATTAGCAATAGGAGCAGTAGGTGCAGTAAACATACAAGCACAAAAATTCGCCTTAATTGATATGGAATATATATTGAAAAATATTCCTGCTTACGAAATGGCAAACGACCAATTGAATAGCATTTCAAAAAAATGGCAATCGGAAGTGGAAGCGCTTCAACAGGAAGCGCAAAACATGTACAAGGCTTATCAGGCCGACCTTGTATTTCTTTCTCCTGAAATGAAAACCAAAAGAGAAGCCGAAATTGTAGCCAAAGAACAGGAAGCGCAAGAATTGAAACGGAAGTATTTTGGCACGGATGGAGAATTGTTTAAGAAAAGGGAAAGTCTCATCAAACCAATTCAAGACGAAATTTACAATGCTGTAAAAGAAATTGCTACCGCCAAAGGATATGCTGTCGTCGTTGATAGAGCTTCGGCTATGAGCATTATTTATGCTTCTCCGCAAATTGATATAAGCAATGAAGTGCTAACAAAACTCAAATATTCAAAATAATTATTTATATTTGCACATTGGTTTTACATTAACAAAACCAGATTCATAACAATTTTAAATTAATAGAAACTCATGTTAAAAAAAATCGTGTTACTGGCTCTCCTGATAATTCCCATGGGAGCGATCGCTCAAGAAAAGATTGCTTATTTTAATTCGGCAGATGTAATAACCGCAATGCCCGAATATACGCAAATGATGGATTCTTTACAAAGGACGCAAACGGCCATAGAAAGTGAACTCAATGTTTTGCGGGAAGAATATGAGAAAAAATATAATGCTTTTATGGCAGAAGCAGATAAATTAGTTGAAAATATTAAAGTAAGAAGAATGCAGGAGCTTCAAGATATTGAAGATCGGGCGCAAACCTTTCAACAACAATCGCAGCAGAAAATGATGCAAGTACAACAAGATTTGCTAAAACCCATTCAGCAAAAAGTGAAAAGCGCTTTGGATGCCATCGGGGAAGAAAATAATTTCGCCTATATTATAGAGGTTTCCAATCTCGTATTTATCAATGCTAAAAGTATTGACGCTACTCCATTGGTGAAAAAAAGATTGGGATTGAAATAAAATAATCCTTTTCTGATAAAACGAATATTCTAAAATTAAGAGTTTTCATAAGCATCGACCTACGCTTCTTCGTCCGAAAAACAAAAGGGTGAAGAAGCATAGGTCGATGCAACCATTGATCATTTATTCCATTTTTCCGATGATTCCCATTGGCATATTCGATTCTGGATACGGGGGTCTTACCATTCTGGAAAAGATACGGCAACG
>WRFY01000100.1 GCA_009783445.1 Candidatus Azobacteroides sp.
GTGTATCGAATCTTTAGAACTTGTGCAGCTATACATAACTTTAAAATTAAAATCAATCCATGGCATTACAAAAACTAATTTACATAAACTCTATTATTATACAGGATATCGCAATCCTTTATCTTTATGGGATCGTTAATGCTTAAAATCAGATAAATATGAGACATTTTATATTAATAATGTATTTACTTCTTTCTTTTTCCTGTGCATCACAAAAGAAAGAAATTATATCTAAATCTACTATCAAATTGGAAGGGAAAAGCACCAATATCGAAAATTTAATTGAAATTAATGGATATTATGCCAAATCTGGATGCAAAGAGTGCGCGACGATTGCCGGAATTATGTTTTTCGACGATGGGATATGGGTCGATTTCAGATTCAAAAAAGATGTCGATGAAGAAGAAATCAAAACAAATATGTTTGGAAATGTTATAAGCGGAATTGGCTATAACAATACAGTCAGATGGGGTATAAAGTGGGGCATTTATCAAATAATCAATGATACCATTATTGTTAGCAGTTTTAATTATGGAGATTTGATGGGCGGATTTTGGATTGAATACAAATACAAAGTAGAGAATAGAGAAAATATACAATTAGTGTATATGAAAAGTTTGCTAAAAAAAGATGAAAAATATAATGAAACTCAAAATCCATGGTTGAATCCTGTTTTTAATTATCAGTTTATTTCTGCCGACTCTTTACTTCCTTCCGATTGTTGGATAAAAGAAAAGAAATGGGCATGGCCAATGAACAAGATTGGAAAGAGTATATGCAAAAGGTAGAGCAAAAGAAAATCAAAAAGAAATGAAAGAACAATGGGCATTATATGTTTTGTTGTTTTGCTGCTTTTCCTGCGCACCGCAAAAAAAGGAAGTCATTGCTAAATCGACGATAAAATTAGAGGGTAAAAATACGAATATTCGGGATTTGTTAGAAATAGATGGGTATTATACAGATATTAGAGAAGAAAAACATATAGACAATGTAATGTTTTTTGAAGACGGAACTTATGTCTGGTCATTTTACTTCAGAGAGGAACTATTGGCAGATAGCATTAGAAAAAATATGTCAAAGAGTATTAAAACTTGGATTGAAGATAAACAAATGCGATGGGGTTCTTATTGGGGAGTTTATCGAATAAGTGGAGACACAATTATTGGAAACTATTTTGAAAATGGTACTTTTTGGAGAGGATGGTCATTTGTTGAAGAACGGTATAAAATTGTTGACAGAACTACTGTAAAAAAATATATTGGAAAGGATTATTAAAATGGGATGGAGATTATAATCCTTGGAAAAATGGATGGGCATATAGTTTTATCCATGCCGATTCGTTACCTTCTTCCGATTGTTGGCTCAAGGAAGAGAAGTGGATATGGCGAAACGAACGGGATTGGAAAAATTATATGCAAAGGATAGAACAAAAGAAAATCAAAAAGAAAGAGCTGTGGAATTGAATTGTATCTTTTCAAAAAAAAATCAGAATATGTCATATTTTTTAGTATGCTAATAATAAGTGCTTTATGTTCGCTAAAGACAGAGCCTTTGGCGAATATAAAGCCAACTTTTGGCTGACTGCATCTACTTGACGGAATCAGGAAAAAGTTATATCTTAGCAACAATTTTCATGCAGCTCGGTGGTGCAGGAACTGAGTAACGATCCTTGGGGACAGTTGCGGAATCCAGCTAACCAGAGGGTGTATGAGCATGACAGCGAGCCGGAACTGTTTCTGAGACACGGCTACATTGGCCATGAACACCTTCCATAGTTCGGATTGATCAATAGGAATGCCCGTCTGTACGACCCCGGGGTGGACGATTCCTCAGTCCCGATCCGTATGTGCAGATGCCGGATTTCAGCCAGAGTTTCAATAGATATTGGTTTTGGAATAAATTTGGGGTAATGGCGGATCAGTTGGAGTGTACGAAGAGTTAGTTCCTCGGGTTGAAGGTACTGGACTTGGTTCTGAAACAACTGTGAGTCAAAGTTTGGACTTTGGTTTTAGGTCTGGCTCTTTGAGTACAACCACAAGCGCTGGAGCGTATGCCATTTTTGGAATGTTTAAGGCAGGTGGAAAAGTGCCTTATACTTATGGGAAACAGGGAGGGAAAGGCAATCCTGTTTATGTACCAGATACTTGGAATAACAACCCAAATGTTCAGTGGCATTATGAATTGACTGACTTGAATTAATAATAATTTGACAGCAAAAGATTTACAGTGAGTGGCCAGCTAATTTACGACACGATCAAACATTTATATGCGGAACATATATTGACTCTAATCAGCTATCGCTCCGCTGCCTAAACATAATCGGCAGGCAGTATCGTAAACGACCCCGAATTGTCCGGCGGCAATTCCTTGTATTTTTTCTTCCGACTCGATGCGGTAAATGTCACCTATACGTTTGATTTTTCCAAAAGTAAATTCGGGTGTGTGCCGAATTTTGAAAGCAATGGATTTTTCGTCAGAGAAGAAGCCCCACGGGTCTTCGGTAATGAAATGGAATCCTTGTAAATTGACGGTTCTGCCGTATTGCGTTTCGGGATCGTATCCATTGGAAACATAGATAATGTTGTTCGGAATGTCTTTCTTGACGACAAACCATGGGCCTCCGCTCAAATACAATCCCTTTCTTTGTCCGATGGTATGAAACCAGTATCCTTTGTGTTCTCCAAGTATTCGGTTCGTTTCCCATTCCATGATTTTTCCGGGTTTTTCGCCCAGATATCTTCGGATAAAGTCGTTATAATTGATTTTCCCCAAAAAACAAATTCCCTGGCTGTCTTTTCTCAAAGCGCTGGGTAATCCTTGTTGGATGGCAATAGCCCGTACTTCGCTTTTTTGCATTTGCCCGATGGGAAACATCAGTTTCGCTATTTGCAGGTAATCGACTTGTCCAAGAAAATAGGTCTGATCTTTTACTTTATCGGCAGCAGTGGAAAGGTAGATTTTGTGGTCGATTTCGGTGGTAGTCGCATAATGGCCCGTGGCAATCCGATCGAATGCATGTCCCCATTTTTTTTCGAAAGTACCGAATTTGATCAGTTTGTTGCACATCATGTCTGGATTGGGGGTCAATCCCCGCCGGACGGCATCGATGGTATAACTGATCACGCTTTCCCAGTACTCTTCGTGCAAAGATACAACTTCCAAAGGACAACCGTATTTTTTGGCGATAAACGACGCAATTTCTATGTCTTCTTCCGCGGGACAATCCATGTATCCGTCTTTATCTTCCATTCCTATCCGGATATAAAAGAGGGTTGGAGTATAACCTGCTTCCTTCAGTTGGTATACAATTACCGAACTGTCGACGCCTCCCGATACTAAAGCTGCTATTTCCATTGAAAAAATGGGTTTTTGTACAAAATTACGATTTTTCGCTTAATCGGCGAACAATTCTTCGATTTCTTTGTCTCCCAAATCTTCTAAGGGATTATTAGACGTTATAAATGTTCCGGACAAACGACTTTTGAATGTTTGCAGATGCAGAATTTTTTCTTCGACGGAATTACTGGAAATAAAACGATATACCATCACGTTTTTGTTCTGGCCAATGCGGTGCGAACGGCTCAAAGCCTGCATTTCCACCGCAGGATTCCACCATGGATCGATAATGAAGACGTAATCAGCAGCCGTCAAATTAAGTCCCGTTCCACCGGCTTTTAATGAAATCAGAAAGCAATGAACATCCTCGTTGCGATTGAACCGATTGATTTCGTCTTCTCTGCTTTGCTGAGGAGTTTGTCCCGTGAGTAGGGCATATTTCTGCCCTTCCTTATCGAACGATTGCGCCAGTAAGCGAAGGTGTTTCACAAAAGATGAAAAGATCAAAACCTTATGACCGCTGGCGCGGATGCTTTCGAAATAAAGCAAAATCTGGTCTAATTTGCCGGAATCGCCCGTATATTCGGCATCCGTCAAAACGGGATGATTCGATAGCAAACGAAGCCGCATCAAGCTTTGCAAAGCGTAAAACTTATTGGAAATAAATTGTTCTTTATCTTCCAGCAAATGATTGCGGATGCTGTTCTTTTCTTTGTTGTAGACCTCTTCTTGCGCTTCGGTCATGTCGCAAAATACGATTTCCTGCGATAGAGGAGGCAAGTCAACGGCTACTTCTTCTTTGGTACGCCGCAGAAAAAAAGGTTGGATCAGATGGAGAAGCGATTCTTCAGTCATCTTATTGTTTTCCTTGATTATCTTATTGATATAATTTTCCTTGAAAGACGACAGGTTGCCCAGCAGTCCCGGATTGATAAAGTTGAACTGCGCCCACAGATCAGTCAATGAATTTTCGATGGGAGTTCCGGTAATCACTAAACGATGAGAAGCATTCAAACTCTTAACGGCTCCATACAAAATGGAATCAGGATTTTTGATATATTGACTTTCGTCCAAAATTACATAATAAAAAGAATACAGGGATAAATATTCGATGTCGTTCCGCACCGTGCTATACGAAGTGATAATGACTTGATACCAGTTGAATATCTTATCTATGTCTATCGTTCTCAAGCGTTTGTTTCCTGCGTGAATGTATGCCTTCAGATCGGGTGCAAACTTTTGCAATTCATTTTTCCAATTGTGTAATAAAGAAGTAGGAACGACGACCAGCGAAGCTGGAATGAAGTGTCCGGAAGTTTGCAGGGCGCTTTGTTTGGCATTCGAATAGATGGTATCCAGCAACGCGATTGTCTGAAGAGTTTTTCCCAATCCCATATCGTCGGCCAGACAACCGCCAAAATGCAGTTTGTGAAGGTGACTCAACCAATAAAACCCTTGTTTTTGATAAGTTCGGAGCGTTCGGTCTAATTTTTCCGACGCTACAGGATAAACGGCAGGCGTTTGGAACGCTTCTATTTCTTTTTGCCGGTCTTTCAGGAAAAAATCACTGATATTGTTCAAAAGACCTACATACATTTTTTTCAAACGGACGCCTTTTTCTGTATCCTTACTGTGTAGCAACACATCGTGATACCGTTGAAACCATTCTTCAGGCAAGATGAAAATTCGGCCATCCGGAAGTACATATTCAGGATTCCCGTTTAGAATATGCCTGCGAAAATGTCCGAAGGGAATACGAAAGCAGTCGAAGACGACTTCGACTCTCAGGTCAAACCAGTCAATTTGCTCGCTCAAATAAGATTCGATATTGGTTTTTCCTTGATAAAAAGGATGATCCATTGACTGTTCGATCCGAAATTCTTCCAGCACTTCGGCGTGCCGATTCATCCACTCGATCAGGCCGTATTTTTGTACGCATCCGAATTCAGATTCGAAGTAGAAACGGTTGTTTTTGTCGCTTTGCAATCCGTTTTCAATCAAAATATTAAAAAGTCTGCTTTCCCATTCGGAGTCCCGCTCGAACCAGTAAATATGTTCTATTCCATTGATTTCTTCCACGCCCACAATTTTCTTTTTCTTTTGCAGAGCAGGGTTTAACCGTTGATTATCGTATTGAAAAAGAAGCGAAAAGCGTAAACATTGAAAAAAATCTTCATCCAGCGTCAGGATCGCTTGTTTTTGAGGAAATTTTTCTCTCATTTCGATTCCTTCGATGCGTACTTCATATTTAGGAATCGTTTTGATAATGAATTTCTGAATATATATTTTTTCTGTTGAAGCGGGAACATTCACATGCGTTTTGGTAAAAAACGGGACTAATTTTTTCGACTCTATGTTTTTTACCTGATGTATTTTATTTTTTAACAATACAATACAAGGATTGTCGGATAAGACGATTGCCGGCTCTTGTTGCAAAACAATTTCTTGTTCCTGATAGGTAAGCGAAATGAAATAGCGCAATCCATTTTCATCTTTTATAAAATTGAAAAGACAATGACTGAATTCGGGCAATATTTCCAGATGATTGAATTCGGAAAACACTTTGCTTTTGATATCCTGCCGGTAATATACCGGCGTATGCGCTTGCTGTGCCAATTGCAAAATTTTCGTACACTGGCGTTCAATACGTGGACGAATCAGGTTGTCAATTGTGTTGGAAGGAATTTTCGTTTTGTCTTTTTCTTTCGTATAAGCTTTCATCAATGCTTCGTCCGAAATTTCTTCCATCGCGCGTATCAAAGCCAATTCTGCTTCGCCTGTTCCTTTTTTCATTTCGTCTGCTGCATTGGGAACTCCTCGTAGAGCAAATCCTTCACCTACTTGTATTTCAGCCAGATGCAGGCTAAATTTCCATCCAAATTGTCGGTGTTCAGAGACAATCAATACCAATTTTTCATTCATCGATTCAGATGCAAGATATTTTGTTTGTTATGCCGTACAAAGGTACTGTTTTATTTTTTTTTAGGTTAAATTTTATGTTAATAAAATGACGGGCAATAGTTAATATGTTTTTATTCTTGTACGTACCGTCCGTAAGCAGATGTCCCCTATTATCCAATTAAATGTGAAAAATTGGGTGGCGTTTTAAAAAGTATGCTGATATAAAAATTTGATAATGAGAGAAAAAAGGTTATATTTGTTTTATGAAAATAATCATAGAGCTTCATTGCTTTAATGTCAAAGTGCAAACATAAAGAAAAACGGCAAAAAAATCGTTCCGTCAGCAAAATTATTTCTGCAAAGACTGCAGGCGTCAATTGATCGGCGACCATTTTTGCCGCATAACGGAACCAAACGGGAGATTTCTCGCCCTGTCGATTCCGGATGAACAATAGGAGCATTACAGCATTCTTTTTATCAGTCCAACTGTCTGTGGAAAAATGCATGATAAAAAGACAGCCGATACAATGTATTCTTTCCTTTATCCCTGCCGGTTGTATCAAGATACTGGTTTTAGAGTAAGAGTAAAGTATGCCGTAGGAAACGTTAAACACATGAAAATCGTCAAGGATAAGTGCAGGCTTGGAGCCGACAACTTCGTGTGTCGAATCTTTAGAACTTGTGGGCTATGCATATTTGACATTTTTCTATAAAACAAAGGAATATCCCAATAAAAATGCTTATATTTGTATCCCATTTTACAAAGACATATCCATTGCGACTATTTTTGTTACAAAAACTATATTTAAGTGCGCTTATAAGCATTGTATTTATAAGCAGTGAATGGTTTTACCCTTTGGCTGTGGCCGCCACCCGTGATTTATTTCCAAACGACAATCAAAAGGATACCTTGTCTATCGTCTCCAAAATAGCTCTGGCAAAACAATTTTACTATGCTGATGCTCCGAATTACGATTCTACGTTTACTTATTTGAATCAAGCTTTGGATTTATCTAAAGTCCAATCAGATGTTTATTATGCTTATATAATTTATGAATTGTATAGCGAAATTCTTTATAAAAACGGCAATTATCGTCTGGCTGTCGATTATTATTTCAAAATGCTTCATCTTTTAGACCAAGCAAAAGAACAATCCGCTATTCCGGAATTGAAAAGGGAACAGGCTATTCTTTATCGAAATATCGGTATCTGTTTGAGTTATACCGACACGGAAAAAGCTTTGAATTATTTCAGGAAAAGTTTGGAAAAAGTAGAAGAAATAGGCAAGATCAATCCGAATTATCCAGCGATAGATGAAATCCGTTCATGGGTTTACAGCTATATGGGAGCAGCTTGGAGAGGCGCCTCTCAATTCGACAGCGCTTCCTTTTATTGCCAGAAAGCGCTGACTTATCCCGCCAAAATAAATAATGCGCCTTATTATGCTTCGCTTTATGATAACTTAGGCTTTATCCAATGGAAATTAAAAAATCAGGAAGAGGCGTTGGATTATTACCGGAAAGCACTGGATATTCACCAGCAATTGGGGGACTTATCGGGAGCGGCCCAGATTCATTATGAACTGGGATTATGCTATTTTCAACTCAATCGCTGGGACGAAGCCTCGTCCGAATTGCTTGCCGCCGTCGAAAAGAGCCGGAAATCGGGTAATATACAGATTGAAATGTATGCGATCGAAGCGCTGGCGAAAATCTACGAACAACAAGACGATTTTTACAAGGCGGCGCAAATGTTTCAGTTATACGGCACATTGACAGACAGCGTGTCGAATCGCAACCGAATCAATGAATTATCGCAAATCAAAATGCAGTACTCACTCGAAAAACAATCGAGAGAAAGCGAGCTGAACCGACAATTCGCGCTTAACCGAGAGGAAAGCAAGACTTGGAAAATTTTGTCTATCAGCATTTTCCTTTTGCCCCTCTTCGTCATAATTCTTCTGCTTTCTCTAAACCAACGGACAAAAAACAAGAAAAATCTCTTGGAAAAGCAGTATCTTTTGTTGCAAAATGAAAATCTCGAATTGAAAAACTGGCAATTGAATCAAAGTCTCCATAAAAGCAAAGAACAGAATTCATCCACGGCGTTTTTGCCGAACAAAAATCAGCCAATGGAAGAAAAGAAAGAGGAAAACATTTTTGAATCGAAAGAAGCGGATTCTGATCCGTTTAAATCAGTTGACAAGGATACGAAGGCGATTGGAGAAGATCCGGTTTGGAACGAATACAGCGTATTGCTCCAGCATTTGCCCCAGAATTTTTACAACAATCTGCAACAGCAACATCCGAATCTGACGCCAAACGAGAAAAAATTATCGGCTTTTATCCGTTTAAATATGTCGTCGAAAGATATTTCATCGATCACTTTTCAATCGGTAAAAAGTATTGAAATCGCCCGCAGCCGACTGCGCCAAAAATTAAAATTGAAGCGAGATACAAATTTGAATGCGTATCTTCAAGGTTTTTGACCGATTTTTTCCAATAATTTTGTCTAAATTTGCTCTCTAAAACGATAAAGTATTTATAAAAAAACAATAAAAAAGAAACATGGATAAGCAACAAGAAAACAATATTCAAATAGAATTGCCTGAAAATATAGCCGACGGAATTTACTCCAATCTGGCCATTATAGCCCACTCAAGTTCTGAATTTGTAGTGGATTTTGTCAGCCTGATGCCCGGTACGCCCAAGGCTAAAGTGAAATCGCGTATCGTAATGAATCCCGAAAATGCCAAGCGGCTGATGTTTGCCCTGATCGACAACATCAAAAAATATGAAACGCAAGAAGGAGAAATTCAATTGCAACACGACGGATTCAATCCGCCCATTGTAGGGCCGATGGGAGAAGCATAAAAGCAACGGATGCCCTTGAACGAAAGGCAAACGATATATCCCTTTATGAAAATATGAAAATAATGAAATTTGGCGGAACATCTGTTGGTTCCGTAGAAAGTATTCTGAAAGTTAAAAAAATTGTAGAAGCGGAAGAAAAACCAGTCATCGTGGTCGTTGCCGCTTTCAATGGCGTTACCGACCAATTATTGAACATTTCAAAGCAGGCTACGCAAGGAAATCCAGCGTATGAAAACGAGTATAAGCGCTTGGAAGAACGCCATCGGAATGCGGCAGAAAATCTGATTTTGCAACCGGAAAGTCGAAAAAAATTGTTGAAACAAATCGATTCGTTATTAGACGAATTGAAAAATATTTTTCGAGGATTATTTTTGGTCAAAGACTTGTCGCAAAAGACGTCCGATCTGATCGTCAGTTACGGAGAACGATTGAGCGCTTTGATCATTGTGAACGTGCTGACAGATGCTCGCTTGTTCGATGCTCGCCAATTTATCAAGACACAGAAACAATTTGGCAAACATATCGTCAATCTTTCCGAAACCAACGATTTAATCGAAAAAATGTTCGTCGATCTTCCTTGCATTTCGGTAGTAACCGGTTTTATTGCCAGCGATCTTCAGACTAACGATACCAGCAATTTGGGAAGAGGGGGATCGGATTATACGGCTTCTATTTTAGCGGCTGCGCTCAAGGCGGATATTCTGGAAATATGGACGGATGTGGACGGCTTTATGACCGCCGATCCGCGCATCATCAACAGCGCTTACGCAATCGAGGAACTCAGTTATATTGAAGCCATGGAATTGAGCAACTTCGGAGCGAAAGTGATTTATCCTCCTACCATTTTTCCCGTCTACCACAAAAATATTCCCATATTGATCAAAAATACCTTTCGGCCAGAAGCTCCCGGTACGTATATTACAAACGAAAAACACGCCAACGGAAAATCAATCAAAGGCATTTCGTCCATCAACGATACCTGTTTGATTACCGTGCAGGGCCTGGGCATGGTCGGCGTAATCGGAGTTAATTACAGAATATTTAAATCTTTATCCGAAGCTGGCGTCAGCGTTTTTATGGTTTCGCAAGCTTCTTCCGAAAATACCACTTCGTTTGCCGTCAGAGACGTCGACGCCGACTTGGCGATCCAAGTGCTGCGGAACGAATTCAAAGGAGAAATGACTCAGGGCGGAATAGATAATATCAGAGCGGAAAAGGGATTGGCCACGGTAGCGATTGTGGGCGAAAACATGAAACGCACGCCGGGAATTGCCGGCAAGCTTTTCGGCACATTGGGACGTAGCGGCATCAATGTAATTGCTTGCGCGCAGGGAGCGAGCGAAACCAATATTTCTTTTGTCATTCAAAGTCAATACCTTCGCAAAGCCCTGAACTCGATTCACGATTCATTCTTCTTATCAGAATATCAAGTATTGAATATTTTCCTGACCGGTATCGGAACGGTAGGGGGCAATTTGGTGGAACAAATTCGCCAGCAACGAGAAACGTTAATGAAACACAATGGCTTGAAATTGAATATTGTTGGAATTGCAAATTCCAAATATCTACTTTTAGACCGTGCAGGAATCGATTTGGATAACTATCGGGAAGCTTTGCTCACAAAAGGCAAAGCATCTTCTCCAGAAATTCTGCGAGACGAAATTTTGCAAATGAATATTTTTAACTCGATATTTGTTGATTGCACGACCAGTCCAGCCATTGCTTCCCTTTACACAGATTTCTTGTCGCATAATATTTCGGTAGTGGCCGCGAATAAAATAGCGGCTGCAGGGCCATTCCATATTTACCATCGCCTCAAAGAAATCGCCCGTAAAAAAGGAGTGAAATTTCTTTTTGAAACGAATGTCGGAGCCGGTTTGCCAATCATCAACACTATGAATGCCTTGACAAACAGCGGCGACAAAATTTTGAAATTGCAGGCGGTTTTGTCGGGAACGTTGAATTTTATTTTCAACACTTTGAGTAAAGATATTCCCCTGAGCCGGGCCATTGAAATGGCGCAAAAAGCCGGATTTTCGGAACCGGATCCGCGCATCGATCTCAGCGGGACAGACGTCGTCCGTAAATTAGTTATTCTCTCGCGAGAAGCGGGTTATGCAATCAATCAGGAAGACGTTGTTAAAAATCTGTTTATTCCCGATACTTATTTTCAAGGTTCGTTGGAACATTTCTGGGAAACAATTTCAGATCTAGATCCGGTTTTTGAAGAAAAACGCCAACAATTAGAAGCCAAAGGGAAAAAGTATCGTTTCGTAGCCGAAATGGACGAAGGGAAATGTTCGGTCGGACTACAGGAAGTCGACCACAGCCACCCGTTTTACGAATTGGAAGGGAGCAACAATATCATTATGATTACAACCGAACGATACAACGAATATCCGATGATCATCAAAGGCTATGGAGCAGGAGCCGCAGTTACGGCCGCCGGTGTATTTTCGGATATTATCAGTATTGTCAATATCAGATAGCAAGCAGGATATCGCCTGAAATCGCAACTATTTAGTTACATCATTTATAATTCATAATATAATTAGCATTGCAGAATAAGAGGATTAGAAAACAGTTATGGCGACAGTGGATGTTCAACAAATAAAACAACGGTTTGGGATTATTGGAAACAGTCCTTTGCTCAACAGGGAAATAGAAAAAGCAATTTTAATTGCGCCGACCGACTTGACGGTATTGATCACCGGAGAAAGCGGCGTAGGAAAAGAAGTTTTTCCGCAAATTATTCATCATAACAGTTCGCGGAAACATGGACCGTATATAGCGGTCAATTGCGGCGCTATCCCTGAAGGGACGATCGATTCCGAATTGTTTGGACACGAAAAGGGTTCGTTTACGGGAGCGCTGGCTGAACGAAAGGGTTATTTCGAAGTAGCCAACAAAGGGACTATCTTTTTGGATGAAGTAGGCGAATTGCCTATGGCAACCCAAGCGCGCCTTTTGCGTGTGTTGGAATACAAAGAATTTATCAAAGTCGGGTCTTCGAAAGTACAGCAAACAGATGTACGCATCGTAGGCGCTACCAATGTTGATTTATTGAAAGCAATACGTCAGGGAAAATTCAGGGAAGACTTATATTACCGTTTAAATACTGTTCCCATTCTGATTCCTCCCTTACGCGATCGGAGGGAAGATATTTATCTCCTGTTCCGAAAATTTGCCGGAGATTTTGCGGAAAAATATCGGATGCCTCCGATATACTTGACAGAGGGGGCTAAAGACATGCTGACTAAATACCGTTGGCCGGGAAATATTCGCGAACTGAAAAACATCACTGAAAGAATGTCGATTTTCGAACAGGATCGGGAAATCAATGAAGAACGTCTAAAATCCTATCTTTCTACGCTCGATATCGAACAGTTGCCAGCCATCATTTCTTCGGATTCCGACGCCAAATCGTTTGCAACCGAAAGGGAAATTTTGTATCAAATATTATTTGATATGAAAAGAGATATCAACGAGTTAAAAAAGCTCGTTCCCGGTTTGTTGAATAACGCGGCTCCCAATGTTCCAGAAACGCCTTCCATTCCTTCTTTTCCTGTTATGAATAAACCCAATTTCGCAGAGGAAAGAGAAGTTCCTGCGGCTCCATTTATATATGCCGACGAAGTTTCGGAAGAAAAAGAACCGGAAATAGAAAAACAATTGTCCCTCGCCGAAAACGAAAAGGATTTGATAAAGAAAGCTTTGGAACGCCACAATGGGAAAAGACGGAGAGCCGCCTTGGATTTGAAGATATCAGAAAGGACATTATACAGAAAAATAAAGGAATATAACTTGGAATAAATAATTTATGAATCATCGTTTCTTTTCAAAAGTGAAATACTTATTGTCGACAACCTCAAAGCGCATTTTTTCTTTTGCATTCTTTACGGCTTTTATCGGTTGTGCGTTGTTTGTTTGCGCCTGCTCTTTTTCTCTTTCATTTCAAGGAGGAAGACTGAATTACGATCTAGTAAAGACGATCGTTATTCACGAATTTCCCAATCGCGCCCCGCTTGTTTATCCCTTGTTTTCTCAGATGCTCGATCAATCGCTGCGAAATCGTTTCATCGAGCAAACGCGTTTAACGCCGGTTTCAAGCAATGGCGATATCGAAATTGAAGGGGAAATCACCAATTACGAAATACAGGGAAAAGCTGTGACAGCAGCAGAAGACACTTATGCGTCTATGACCAGATTGACGGCCACAGTCCATGTAAAATATACCAATAACAAAGAAGCCAATGGCAATGTAGACCAGTCATTTTCAACTTTCCGCGAATATCCAAGCTCTTCTTCGTTAGACGAAGTGCAGAACCAGCTGGTGCAGGAAATTGTAGACGAATTGGTCGATCTGATTTACAATGCGACAGTGGCCAACTGGTAAAACAAATCATTATGCAAACAGATACCCTAATCGGATTGATGAATCGCCAGATTCCTTTCTCTGAGAAAACGTTGCAGGATTTACAGGACTTAGTGAACGAATATCCTTATTTCCAAACGGCGCAGTTTCTTTATACCTTGAACTTACATGCAAAAAAGGATGTCCGTTTTCCTACCGAATTAAAAAAAACTACCTGTCATGCGGGCGACCGGAGGAAACTTTTTTATCTGACGGAAGAAGATTCGTTTCCATCGGAACTAATAGAAAAGTTGGAAAAAGAAAGGGAAAGCCATTCTTCTTTCGATCGGATTGATTCCTTCCTGACTGGAAAAGAAAAGACGGAAAAAGAAAATAAAACGGACGCCTCCATTGCCGCCGCCGACTATCTATCGTATGCTTTTTCCGAAAAATTGCACAACGAAGAAGGGAAAATTCAACCCATGCACCATCAACAAGCCATCGACAAATTTTTGGAAGCAGACAAAAAAGCGCCCATCCAAATCGAATGGAAGGAAAAAACGGAAGAGAGCAAACCAATGCTTTCCGATCTCGAATCGAACGAGGAAGAGAAATTTTTTTCGGTCACTTTAGCCAAAATTTACCTCAAACAAAAAAAATATGAGCGCGCGTTGGAAATTATCCGCAAATTACACTTGCTATATCCAGAAAAAAATCTTTACTTTGCAGACCAAATTCGTTTTTTGGAAAAATTGATTATTAACACAAAAAATATATAACAAATGTACATTTTTATTTCCATTGTGAGCGTTATTGTTGCTCTCCTTTTGGTATTGGTTGTAGTGATACAAAACTCAAAAGGAGGAGGCTTAGCATCCAGCTTTGCATCGTCTAACCAGATTATGGGAGTTCGGAAGACCAATGATGTAGTGGAAAAGATCACGTGGTGGTTAGCCGGAGCGTTGGTGGGTTTATCCATTGTGGCGTCGCTTGCTTTGCCTCGGCATCATGCCGCTTCTGAATCCATTATCAAAGAAGATGTGATGGAAAAAACAATGCCCGCACAAGAACCTTCCACTCCTTCTTTTGGAGACCCCATTTTGAACGACTCGTTAGGAGCGAAACAAAAATAAGCGTATGCCCGGATGGCGGAATTGGTAGACGCGCTAGTTTCAGGGACTAGTGTCCGTTCGGATGTGCAGGTTCGAGTCCTGTTCCGGGTACAGTAAAAAGCTATATGAAAAAGATAAGCGTACGAAGAATGGCTAAAAGTTTGTGTTCTTGTTCATCTATTTAAAGTGAAAAATCTAAATTCAGCATAGAATAAAATTCCTGCGATTTCAAGGAAAATTCTTCCTTTTGATTGAAAGGAGAGGAACACGAGTTTTTTAAACGTTTTTATTCACGAAACTCAAAAGGCGGTTAATTTTATGTTACGAATAGCAGTACAATCAAAAGGGCGTTTATTCGAAGAAACAATGGATCTTCTAAAGGAAGCAGGCATCAAATTGCCGGCAGGAAAAAGAACATTATTTGTCGCATCCACCACTTTTCCTGTCGAATTGCTTTTCTTACGCGATGACGATATTCCCCAGGCGGTGGCCGATGGCGTAACGGATGTAGGAATTATCGGAGAAAATGAATTTGTTGAAAAAAAACAAAATTCGGAAATCATTCGAAGGTTGGGATTCAGCAAATGCCGTCTTTCGTTGGCTATACCCAAAGAAAAAGAAGAAGAATATCAGAATTTAAGTTGGTTTGCACGAAAAAAAATCGCTACCTCCTATCCTGTCATTCTTTCGGATTTTTTGAAAAAGAATGCGATCAAGGCTGAAATACACCTCATTCGGGGTTCGGTAGAAATAGCTCCGGCCATCGGTTTGGCCGACGCCGTCTTCGATATTGTCAGTTCGGGAAGTACCTTGGTCAGCAATCATTTGAAAGAAGTAGAAACCGTTATGCATTCGGAAGCCGTATTGATCGGCAATCGAAACCTAAATAAAGAGAAAAGGGAAACGCTCAGAGAACTGATTTTCCGTATCAACGCCGTACAGGCAGCCGAAGATAAAAAATATATTCTGTTGAATGTTCCGAACGATAAACTGGCGAGAATACTCTCGATTCTTCCCGGCATAAAAAGTCCGACAGTTTTACCGTTGGCTCAAGAAGGATGGAGTTCGGTTCATTCGGTTATAGAAGAAAAATACTTTTGGGAAATCATCGGAAAATTAAAAACCGGCGGAGCAGAAGGCATTTTGATTATCCCGATAGAAAAAATGATTTTGTAAAAATAAATATGCAAATCATCAAGTATCCGCATAAAGAACAATGGAGTGAAATAATCCGCCGTCCGGCTTTTAACGATGTCCAGTTGTTGGCTTCTGTTCGAGAAATATTGTACGATATTCAGAAACGGGGACAAGAAGCGATTGTAGAATATGCCCGAAAGTTCGACAAGGTATCCCTTGATGATTTTGAAGTATCCGAAGAAGAAAAATCACTTGCAAACAAGCAGATAACGGATGAGCTGAAACAAGCTATCCAGATTGCAAAACAAAATATTGCCGTATTTCATTCCGCACAAAAACAGGAATTACCCAGAATTGAAACTTTGCCGGGCGTTACTTGCTGGCAAAAAATGGTTCCCATCGAAAAAGTGGGATTATATATTCCGGGAGGAACGGCGCCTCTTTTTTCTACGGTTTTAATGCTGGCCGTTCCGGCACAAATCGCCGGTTGCAGGGAGATCATTCTATGCACGCCGCCCAATCCGGATGGAACGATTCATCCGGCTATTTTATATGCCGCTCAAACAGCGGGAGTGAGCCGTATTTTCAAAATAGGCGGAATTCAAGCGATTGGAGCAATGGCCTATGGCGGTTCTTCCATCCCCCAAGTATATAAAATATTCGGTCCGGGGAATCGATACGTGACTGCCGCTAAACAAGTGGCGGGAGGAATAGACGTTGCTATTGATTTGCCGGCGGGGCCTTCGGAAGTAGCCGTGATCGCAGATTATACGGCCAATCCGGCTTTTGTCGCTTCGGATTTGCTTTCGCAAGCGGAACATGGACCCGACAGTCAGGCGCTTTTATTGACCGACTCCGAGAAGTTGGCCGATCAGGCGGCAAACGAAACAGCCAAACAATTGGAACAACTTCCCCGCAAGGAATGGGCAGAACAGTCGTTGAAGCACAGCAAAATACTTGTTTTACACAATCAAGCTGAAATCATTGAACTGGCCAATTTGTACGCTCCAGAGCATTTGATTATCGAAACGGAAAACTATCATGCAGTAGAAGAACAAATTATAAATGCAGGATCGGTATTTTTAGGTCATTACGCTCCAGAAAGCGCAGGAGACTATGCTTCGGGAACCAATCATACCTTGCCCACAAACGGGCATGCAAAAGCCTTTAGCGGAGTGAATCTGGACAGTTTTGTGAAAAAAATAACTTTTCAGGAAATTACGCGGGAAGGGATTCGCAACCTCGCTCCTACCCTCGAAATAATGGCCGAAAACGAACACCTGCACGCACATAAAAATGCCGTGAGTTTACGAATTCAAAACGCCGGCAAAAAATAATATATAATCAATCATCATGAACAAAAAATTAACAATCGCTCTGGTCGCTCATGATCAAAGAAAAGCCGATATGGTAGAATGGGCGACTTTCAATGCCGCCACCTTGTCGAAACATAAATTGGTATGCACCGGCACTACCGGCGGTCTGATCAAAAAGGCCTTTGATGAAAAAGGCATAAATGCAGAAATCATTTGCATGAACTCCGGCCCTTTGGGAGGGGATGCAGAAATCGCCGCCATGGTTGTACGCCATGAAATCAATCTGGCTATTTTTCTGATAGACGATTTGAATCCGCAACCTCACGAAGCCGACATACAAATGTTGCTCCGTCAATGCCGCATTCACAATGTACCGATCGCCTGCAACCGCTACAGCGCCGACTTAATGATTACAAGCACTCTCTGGGACAATAACGACTATGTGCCCACGGTACCGCAATATGTTAAATTCAATCGAGAATTGTCTGTCGCTGACGCCGCTAAAGCCTAATTCCCTTAAGAAATAGCTCGGAAATAGCATTTATCAATAGCGCAGGGAGTTACCCTATGCTATTGATTTAAAATGCTTTAGCCTTTAATTAGACGGCATTGGATTTCAACCGCGAGGTTTACGCCAATTTTTTCAGAGCCTTTTTTACTCTCTCCATGGCTTCTTCTATTTTTTCGTCGGAAGCGGCATAAGAAAACCGAATGCAGTCGGGAGCTCCAAACGCTAAACCGCCAACAGATGCAACCAACCCTTCTTCCAAAAGATACATGGCTAAATCGGCCGAATTTTCTAAGGTCGTTCCACGAAACGATTTTCCGATGTAATAGGAACAATTGGGGAAAAGATAAAAGGCGCCTTTCGGCTGATTTACCTGAAATCCCGGAATATTCTGAACCAAAGCGACCATTAGATCGCGCCTGCGTTCAAACGTTTTACGCATGATTTCTATGCAATCTTGCGGTCCGTTATAGGCGGCCTCGGCGGCTTTCTGAGCAATGGAAGAGGGAGCGGAGGTATATTGTCCCTGCAACTTGTTACAAGCATCGGCAATCCACAAGGGTGCGGCAATCCATCCCAAACGCCAGCCCGTCATTGCATAAGCTTTGGATACTCCATTGACAACGACTACTCGATCGCGCACGGAAGCAAATTGAGCAATGCTTTCGTGCCGTCCTATATAATTGATGTGTTCGTATATTTCGTCGGAAATAATGATGATCTGAGGATGGCAAGCCAATACGTTCGCTAAGCTTTCCAATTCTTCCTTCGAATAAACGCTTCCGGTAGGATTGGACGGCGAACACAAAATAATGGCTTTTGTTTTCGGCGTAATAGCGGCTTCCAGTTGCGCCGCCGTGATTTTGAAATCTTGTTCGATTCCAGCAGAAATAATAATATTGGTTCCTTCGGCCAGTTTTACCATTTCAGCATAACTCACCCAATAGGGCGCCGGAATGATCACTTCGTCGCCCGGATCGATCACTGAAAGGACAACATTGCAAATCGCTTGTTTGGCTCCATTGGAACAAACAATTTGGTCGGCCTGAAAATCCAGGTTATTTTCTTTTTTCAACTTACTAACAATAGCGTTTCGCAAAGAAAGATAACCTGGAACTGGAGAATAAAATGAAAAGTTTTTATCTATCGCTTCTTTAGCGGCCTCCTTAATAAAATCGGGGGTGAAAAAGTCAGGTTCCCCCACACTCAAATTAATAACGTCCTTTCCTTGAGCTTTCAAATCATTACTCTTTTGGGACATAGCTAATGTCTCGGATGGAGACAAGGACGCCAAGCGTCCGGAAACCGCAGATGTATTCATAAAATTGGATTTTTAAAAATTTGAATTACGGTGCAAATGTAAAACATTTTATTCCAAAATCACAATTTTTTCAAACTTTTTGTCTCAGATTTATCATTTGCCGGTACAATACTGACGGCGTACCCTCCTCCGGGCGCCGATTGCTGCGTCAGTTTCGACTTATTGGTCACTTCCACTTTCCGGATGGTATAAGATTGCGGATTGGTTTTGTAATGCGCATCCTTTCCGTCGGCATAAATGGTAGCGATGTATTTCTTGTCTGAATCCAGAAAATCGAAAGCAATCGTCGATGTAAATCCTTTTTCGCCGCAAACATTGCCTACAAACCAGTTATCGCTTCCTTTCGCCTTGCGGGCAATGGTAAGATATTCGCCCGGTTCGGCTTCGAGGTATTTGCTATCGTCCCAATCGACTGCTACATCTTTGATAAACTGGAAAGCATCGAGGAATCGATTGTAATTTTCCGGCAAATCGGCCGCCATTTGCAAAGGACTGTACATCGTAACATACAACGCTAACTGGTTGCAAAGTGTTGAATTGACATGCGAGTTATTGCCCGGATTGATTTTTGCAATATCCATTTCGAAAATGCCCGGCGTGTAATCCATCGGCCCTCCCAGTAAACGGGTAAACGGCAATATGGCGACATGATTGGGTTTGCTGCCTCCGAAAGCCTGATATTCGGTTCCGCGAGCCGATTCATTGCCAATCCAGTTCGGATAGGTACGGCAAACGCCGGTCGGACGGGTGGCTTCGTGCGCATTGACCATGATTTTGTAATCAGCCGCTTTTTGGATAGCAAACAAATAATGGTTGTTCATCCATTGGCTGTAATGGTATTCGCCGCGGGGAATTATATCGCCCACATAACCGCTTTTTACCGCATCGTAACCGTTGTCTTTCATAAACTGATAGGCACGGTCGATATGGCGTTCGTAATTGCGGATGGAAGAGGATGTTTCGTGATGCATCACCATTTTCACTCCTTTGCTTTCTGCATAGCGGTGAATTTCCTTCACATCGAAATCGGGATAAGGCGTCTGAAAATCGAAGACATAATCTTTGGAATTGCCAAACCAATCTTCCCAACCAATGTTCCAACCTTCCACCAGAACGGCATCGAAACCGTGTTGAGCGGCAAAATCAATGTATTCTTTCACATGAGCCGTATTGGCGGCATGGCGTCCGTTTGGTTTTACTTGGGTAAAATCGGTAACTCCCAGCTGCACGCTTGGCAAATCTGAATAAGACCATGAGCTTCTGCCGGTAATCATTTCCCACCACACGCCGATGTATTTTACGGGTTTAATCCATGAAGTATCTTCGATTTTGCAAGGTTCGTTCAAATTCAATGTAATGCGGGAAGCCAATATATCGCGGGCATCGTCGCTTACGATAATCGTGCGCCACGGCGAAACGCAAGGCGCTTGCAAATGACCTTTGCTTCCATTGGCGTCGGGCGTTAACCAGGATTCGAAAACAAAATTCTGGTCATCCAAATTCAAGTGCATGCAAGCGTAATTAATCAAAGCCGCTTCGTGCAGGTTGATATATAAACCTTCGTTGGTTTTCAACATCAAAGCCGTTTGCACGCCGGTAGGAGAAAACGGCGTTTGCGAACTATTTTCAGTGATCGCTTCTTTCATCAAGCCGCGGATTTCCGACAGACGGGAAGTGGTATAATCGTATTCTTGCGTATCGTAATCTCCCGGAAGCCAGATCGCTACATGGTCGCCAGTCATTGCGAATTGAGAGTGTTCTTCCTTAAGGGAAAAATAAATGAGATTGTCTTGTTGCGGAAATTCATAACGAAAGCCCAATCCATCGTCAAACAAACGAAAACGAATCAGTATTTGCCGATCGGTCGCCGATTGATTCAAAGCGACTGCTAATTCGTTGTATTGATTGCGAATAGTTTTTGTTTCACCCCAGACCGGACGCCAAGTTTCGTCGAACGCGGCTGTTTGAGTATCTGCAATTTGAAAACCATTGTATAAATTGGTTTTCAAATTTTCCGCATCCGATTTTTCTTCCAAAGGAGAAAAATTGTCGAATGTGCGTTTCACTCCTTCCGGCATCAGTTCCAAACCCAATGTACTCGGTTGAATGACAGTTTGTCCCTTGTAGGTCAACGAATAGGTCGGAGAACCCTCGGCAGAAAGCGAAAAGTTCATTTGGCACTTCCCATTGGGGGAAGACAGTGTTTGAGCGCTTGCTATCGAACACGTTAAAAAGCATAGGAGAAATACCCCTTTCATTTTTTTATTCATAAATTCTATTGTTTAGACGGAACGCGGACAATGCAGAAGGACAAATACATACGGATTTTATCTAAGTTCCTCTGTTTTATCTGCATCGTCCGCGTTCCATTGATTTTATTTCAATTCTATAATATACGTACCTTTTGCAGGAACAATTATTTTTTCTTGCAAACTCATGGTTTTTCCGGAAATAATTTCTTTTCCCGAAACAGCCTCGCCCATCACTTCCCTGTATTTTTCCGGCAAAAGCGTTTGCTCTTTATCGGAACCGTTCAAAAGGATTAATACGCAATCGTTCTCTTTGATTCGGGCATAAACGTAGCATCCCGTTTGCTCGTCGGGCGCATAATGAATCAATTTTCCCTTGTCCACTGCCGGATTGGTTTTGCGCCATTGCAACAGTTTTCTCACATAATCAAAAGCTTCGTTTTGCAAATCCGTACGTCCAGCCGCCGTAAAAGCGCTCGCCGGATCGCCGGACCAGCCGCCGGGAAAATCCTTGCGCAAATCCCCATCGCCGTCTTCT
This sequence comes from Candidatus Azobacteroides sp., assembly GCA_009783445.1. GTDB lineage: Bacteria > Bacteroidota > Bacteroidia > Bacteroidales > Azobacteroidaceae > Azobacteroides. The sequence goes on from WRFY01000100.1 coordinate 21,646, forward strand.
TTCTCGCCAGTCATCAAAATTTCCGTACCATAATACAGTTGCGGAATGCCGCGCGTAGTCAAAAGAAAAGCCAAAGCCTGTTTGTAACGACTCAAATCCATTTCTTCCGCTTTCAGAAAACGGCTGGTATCGTGATTATCCAAAAAAATAAGAAGATTGTCTACATCCTTATAAACAAAATCTTGAGCAATCACTTCATAAAGTTTTCTCCAAGGATTATTTTCGGTCGAACGAATATCAAAAGCCTCATTGTAAGCCGTCATCAATCGAAAATCCATAATGGTTTTCAAATTTGTCTGCTTCTCATTGACTTTGGAATTCCGTTGCCACCACGCCAAAGAAGCGCTGCTGGCGGCATACCACGATTCGCCTACGATATTAAAATTGGGATATTCTTCCATCACCCGACTGCACCATCGCGATAAAAAATCGAAATCGGCATACGGATGCGTATCGTGGCGAATGCCGTCGATCCGCGCATATTCGATCCACCAAATACTGTTTTGAATCAAGTAGTCGGCCAACAGCGGATTGCGTTGATTCAGATCGGGCATCGAGGGAACAAACCATCCATCGGTCAGGGCGGCAATCTCCGATTGCGGGGCATGGATATCCATTACCGTATAAAGATTGTGCGTGGTAGAAACAAAACCATCCTGATGATTCAACCAATCATTGCAAGGAAGATCATCCATCCACCAATGCCGGCTGCCGCAATGATTGAAAATCATGTCCATCACGATTTTCATGTCCCGTTGATGAATATTTTCGATCAATTGGCAATATTCTTCATTCGTTCCCAAGCGTTTATCCACCTGGTAAAAATCAGTGATAGCATATCCGTGATAAGATTTGTATTTTTCCGGACCATTCATTTTGTTTTCCAAAACCGGATTGAGCCAAAGGGTGGTCACTCCTAAATCGTTGAAATAATCCAACTGCGCATTGATTCCGGCCAAATCGCCCCCATGACGGGCAAAGGACTCGTTGCGGTTGATCGCTTCGTCGTCCCAAACGTCATTAGACGCATCGCCATTGGCAAAACGATCGGGCATAACCAGATACAATACGTCGGACGAATCGAATCCCTGAGCGCCGGCTGCGGTAGAACGCGCTTTCAATTCATACGTCTTTGTTCCCCCATCGCCAAAATTCAAATTCATAACGCCCGGTTGCGCCTCTTTTCCAATTTCTAAATAAATGAAAAGATAATTGGGATTTTCGACCCGAACCGTTTTTTTCAGACGAACGCCCGGATATTCCAATTGCACTTCCGAATGGGCAATGTCCTTTCCATAAACCAGAATCTGGAGTTCGGGATTTTTCATACCCACCCACCAAAAAGCCGGTTCCATGCGCGTAATTTCCAACGCTTTTGTAGATAAGGACAACATAAAGACTAAAATTACAAATGCTATTTTTTTCAAGATTAACTATTTTTTTTCGTAGTCATTCAATATTCATTCTACCGATCTTAAATCCCTGCGGGCAGAGCGTAAAAAATGTAAGCGCCTCGCCGGATTTTCATCTCTCTGATCACTTTATTTTATAAACAGATACGAAATATTTCGTTCGCTCAACTGAACATTCAGAATGTAACAGCCTTTCGATAAATTAGCGATCGAAATGTTTTTTTCATTTTGCGTCTGCCTAACTAAAATACCGTTGACAGTATATATTTTAGCAGAAACGACAGGCGCTTCCGTAACAATCGTCAAATCATCCGGCGTTTGGATCAAATGCGGTTTTTCTTTTTTGACCGTATCTATTCCCGATGGGAAATTTATTTTTTTGTTGAGCAACACTTTGAATTTCCCCGCTTCCAAATTAATCGTCCCATTTGTATTCGCGACATTCATTGTTTCTCCCGTCAGCAGGTCGTACCAGGTTCCTGCAGCTGGAAAATTGGGGTAAGTCACTGCGCTTCCTTCTGGAGCGAAGTTTCCTATAATAACCATTTTCAAATCGGGAGAGTCCAAGCAAATACGTCTTCCTGCCGACCAATCGTTATAAGCGACCTGCATGTTCCAATAAGACGGATGGTCGAAAGCGTCGCCGTAGTATTCTCTTAACTTATTCAATTTGAAATAGGCATCATATAAAGCTTTTCGTTCCGGCGCCTCATAATAATCCCACCGGATTTCTTTTCGCGCCGTTCGGTTGCCGTCATTAATATCCGATGATCCGGCTCTTGAATTGATCGAATAATCATATCCTAATTCGCCGAATTGCCAAATCATCTTGGCTCCCGGAATCGGAAGAAAGAAGGCGGCACATAAAGCAGCCCGCTCCATTTGTACCGTCAGATTGGTTTTTATATCATTTGAAGCTCCCCATGTTTTCGCTTTATACATCATGCGTTCCTCATCGTGGCTTTCCATGTATCCAACCAAATTATCGTAAGTCCATGATCTTGTCCAACCATTGACGCCGGTAAATTCAGAACCGGATTGATAACCCATGATCGCCTGACAATAGGCGTAATTTTTGTTCCCCCAAGGCATCAATCCTTTCTCGGCCAATTCCCTTTCTTCCCGATCTTCAGCGAAGTGTTCGATAATCATATAGGCATTCGGTTGAGTCTCTTTGATTTGGCTGTAATAATCTTCCAAAATAGCAATCCGGGAAGCGTCGTAATTGGATGCAGTCGCTTCGGTAGAAGGATTTTGGGTAAACCCTTTGGTCAAATCGAATCGAAATCCATCGAAGTGATATTCTTCCAATAAAAAGGCCAGATTGCGTTTGAAATATGCTCTTACCAAAGGCGATTCGTGGTTGAAATCACAAAACACGCTATAGGGATGCGGGGCATCTACATTCAGCCATGGATTATCGGCAGCCGGTTTATTGGTTGCCGCATTCCAGTATAATTTGGCAAAGGGATGTTGTCCGGTAGCATGGTTAAATACCACGTCTAAGATAACGGCCAGACCGCGTTTGTGGCATTCGTCAATAAACTTCTGGTACATTTCTTTGGTACCGTAGGCTTTATCCATAGCAAAATAATAACAGGGATTGTATCCCCAACTATCGTTCCCGTCAAATTCCTGGGTAGGCATCAATTCAATAGCATTGATTCCTAATCCTTTCAAATAGTCCAGTTTACTCCAGACGCCATTTAAATCGCTCGTGGAAGTAAAATCGCGGATCAATAATTCATAAATCACCAATTTATCCTGACGAGGCGCCTGAAAATTGGTAATCTCCCAATTGTAAGGACTTTCGTTTGTTTGAAATACCGAAACCATGCCGTCTTCACTATTCTTTCCTGCAGGATACGGTTTTAAATTCGGATAAGTAGTGGAAGAAATATACCGGTCGTTCCACGGATCCAGCGTTTTTTGAGCGTAAGCGTCTCCCACATAGATACTTCCATCTACAAAATACTGAAAAGCGTATTCTACGTTGGGTTGCAAATTAGCGAGGGTGAGCCACCAATAATCGCCGTCTTTTTTCATCAGATAATCGTTATTCGGCCGCCATTGGTTAAAATCGCCGATGACAAAAATATCGTTTTTGCGCGGAGCATACAGAATAAAGGTAACGGTGTGATCGTCAAGGATATTGATTCCCTCCGGAAGCGCCGGACGGGCCGCTGTTTCTACGTCTTTCTTCACATTCACATAGATGCTGTCGCGCACCGTATTCGGAGCGGTTCCGGCTTCGACAATCGCCCAGAAAGAACCGCCGCTATTGAAGGTATAAGCTTTAGAAATAGAAGTGCCGGTAGCTGTTGCGAATGAATTATTGTCTATATAAAGTTTTAAAGTCGTACTTTGTGAAACCGAAGCGGAAAAAGTAACCGATGCCCCTTTATTCACCACTTGAATAGCAGCGGCAGGCGCCGTAAAGGTAACGTTTAAGCCGGCTTGATAAACATCGACAAATATATCTTTTCCTCCGGTATCTTTTCCTTCTTTTGTACCGGTAGGGTTACGGAAAACAAAACAAATTTTCAGTATTTTTTCAGTAGCCGGTACGCCAAAATAAGACCGGATATTATTGATGGTCAAAGTCGCTTTATCATTGCCTATTTTAGTCAGTTTATTAGCCGGAGTATTGGCCAACGCCAGATTGGAACCGCTGGGCCAAGGCGTTTTTACATATTTCCAATCGCTTCCGCTGGTACTTTTATCAGTTAAGACGCCAATATGCGCATACCAATCTTCGCTATTGCCTGCTAATCCGGCAGTTCCTTGGGTAGCGTCAAAAGTGACGGTTACCGGTTGATCTTCTGTGACGAATGTCGGATTGGTCGTGACCACTTGCGCCGACGACCAGGCCATAGAGGAAAATAAGAGGACTAACGCTAATAATGAGTTTTTCATGTGTATATAGATTTTTTTTATTGCTTATTCATTTAAAAGAGGCTGTCTCAAAAGAACGCGGATCACGCCGATAAACACGGATTTTCGCAGATGCAAATGTATGAAAACTATTTAAATCTAATTGTCAGGAATATAACGGTCTGCGTTAATCCGTGTTATCCGCGTGATCTGCGTTCAAAAGAACTTTTGAGACAGACAGTTATCGGTAACTTTTCCTGATAGGGCTGGTACCGATAACTTTCCTATTGAGCTATTGAATAGTTCCAATGCCTGCATTGAAATCTAAAGTCACTTTTTTGCCTGCAGCAACCTGAACACGAGTCTGGTCATCTCCGTTTCCACGATAGACTATTTTACCGTCGAGGATTATAAATTCCATTCTCCACCAGTCGCCCCCTACAGGAGCTATGTCGGATACGGCGTACATACGCAATTCTCCACTGCCGGTTGTAGTATAGGTCATCGTTTGACCTTCCACTGCAAACGGATAGGTTGCCACGTTCCAACCTCCGAAACAATCGCCCATTCCGTAAACTTTAGCCGGTTCGACAGAAATTTTTCCATGTTCCCAATCGACATACACCATATACATTCCGCTTTCCGCAACATAAGCATTCCCATTAGAAACCGTATAACCGCTATCTTCGCCCAGGCTATAAAAATCGCTCCCCCAGTCTCTGATGGGGCTCCATTTGAAACCTTTGCCTGCCGAAATGTAGCGTACGGCCCAAAAATGACCTGCAAAACCATTCACCGGCGTCATTTCTACGACACCGTTTGACGTCCAATTCCAACTGCCGAAATCATCGCCAATCATGTATATTACTGGAGGAGTTTCGCCTAATAAGTCAATCGTATAGGTATAATCCATCATGTTGAGCGTAATTTGCACCCATTGATCATCCAATACGCGCATCGCTCCCGCATTGTCAATAACCAACTTTCCTGCCAAGTCGGTACTGCCGTCCACTACACAGCCCAGCGCACCGGTCCATCGGTCATCTCCCGACTTATCTTTGCTTGATTGCGGAATGATTTTGAAATATTTGTCAGCGCCGGACATATAAACCTTGATAGTGAAAATAGGATCGTCATAAACGTCCTGATCGCTATGAGAGAATTTGTAATCATCCAAACTGTCTAAATCCCAATTATTTACATTACCAATCAAGTAGTAAGCCGATTCAATAACCGGCGCTGTCAGCGTTACCGAAATTTTCACCGTATCGGAACGCATTTGAAACGTTTGATCCGCCGAGGTTACAGAAGCATTCACAACGAACGATAAATCACGGGCAACCGGACGTTTTCCATAGAACGTCTCGGTAGCGGTACGCAAGCTATCCGTTGGTAAATACAACAAATTTCCATTAGAGGATACGGAATAAAGCAATTTATCCACAGAAGCGTCGCCGGGTTTTGAAACAAGAATTTCATAGGCAACCGATGCTCCATCCATGATATTGAGGGAAGAAATATCGGCTATCGCTACAGAATCGGTTTGAATATCAGCCATGTCGTATGCTGTTTCTGCATTTTTGGCCTCAAAGGCAATCGTAATGGCCGGTTCTTCCGGGTTGGTTTGAGGGGGCGCCACATTTACGTCTACATCGTCTGAACAGGCCGCTCCCAAAAATAGTACGGACAGTAAAGGCAAAATTATTTTTTTCATTTCTCGTGTTTTTTTCTGATTAATAGAATTTTATTGAGGCTTCTTATCGTTTTATCCATAAGAAGCCCTTTATTTATCTTATTCACTTTGCAAAAAAGAAATAGCATTGATCCAAATCATTGAATACAACTCGATAGGTTCCCGCTTTATAAGGAATATTATTACCGGGTGTGGATGCGAGCGAATAAGGGAAGTTGTCTCCGCCCCAATTATTGGTCCATGCATCATCGGTACGGAATTTACATCCTTCCGGGCTGTCGCCGCTTGTCTTGGCATCCGCATCAAATGTCACATCGGCGTACCATACATGCGAATGTGTTCCACCCGCATTCGTCATTTGAATGGGATTTGCGCCCCAACCTTCAAAGGTGCCGACTAATTGCATAGCGGAAAAATCAGACGGATTAGCGCTTGCCGCCGCAATGTTCAGTTCGTTGGTAACGGTATTTAATGTAACGGTGTACCAACCGTCTGCAGCTACCGTGATGTCGCTGGAACCTCCATCGTTATGAGCAAAAGTACCATCGGCATTTTGACCCCATTGTTCAGGCCAAAAGCCCGGAACACCGACGAGCTTGAATCCCTGACCTGCCGGGAAGTATCCGGTGTAGACAAATACGCCTGTACCATTGACTTTGTCATATTCCTGATTTTCCATCAAGGATAATGGAATAAGAGATACGCCAATCGCTGCTTGAGTGTTAGTCCATGTGCCGTCGCCAATACATGCGCCTATTAAATAATAAGTAGCCGGTAATGCATCTGCAGTATAGAATGGAAGTACCGTAATTTTTACCGAATTCGAATAAGCCGCAGGCATAAGAGTAGAAACTACTGCTTTCAACCGAATATAGACATCCATGGGCTTGTCCGGCACTTCTTCAGCCGCTGTCCAGCCGGATAGTTTGATTATGGTTTTATCCAAATCGATAGCATTTGGATTTAGTTGAGCGGTTGTAAATAAAGCCGCCAACTCTTCATAAGTAGCTGATGTTGTGTCTGTTGCTGCATTCCATGTATTATTTAACGATACTTGTACGGAATAAGTGGTAGCGGCGGTAAAGCCGTACTCCGGTTGGGAACAGGTCAATGCGAGTGTTGTAGACTTTTGCAAATCGGTTACAATGGACGCATAAGGCGGCACATTCAATACAAAAGTATCTGGCGGCGTTAATGCGATGGGATGATCGTTGTCTGTTTCGCACGCCCAGAAGAAAGTCACACTGGCGAGCAACATCATTATATTAACTATATTTCTCATTGTTAATCTATTTTATTTAATTTTCAACAATTATTAACATTAATACCCTGGATTTTGTGTTAAATTGCCGTTCATTTGCAATTGGTCGTCCGGTATCGGGAACAGATTGCGGTAATTAGGGATTACCGTACCTTCGTATGCATTGCCTTTCCATTGCCAGTTGTAATTACTGCCTGTGAACATACCGAAGCGAATCAAGTCCTGACGACGCCATCCTTCCCAATAGAGTTCGCGCGCCCGTTCGTCCAAAATGAAATTCAATGTCAAATTGGGCGCAGAAATAGAGGATACGCCTGCGCGTGTTCTCAATTGATTGACATAATCCACAGCCTTCGTCAAATCGCCCTTGCCGCGAACAGCCGCTTCGGCATACATCAGGTATACATCGCCCAAACGGAACAAGGGATAATCCGTATCCACAAAGGTTGCGTCGCTGCCCGGCACTCCGGCAGAAGTTACATTGCGGAATTTGGTTACTCCATAGCCGTTTTTAGTATCGGAATTTAAGATGGTAATATCGAGCGAATGCCCTTCTCCGAAAAACATGGCGCGTTTGTCTCCACTTGTAAATTTGTTGTAAAGCTCCGGACGGGTGGTCGTACCGTTCCAACCGCCAACGCCCATGTCTCCCATATCGCTCAAGGTTGCCGCTTCAATAACAAAGGTCATACATCCGTAGGCTTGCAAATGCAAACCGTCTTGCGGAATCATAAAGATATATTCGCTTGCGCTGCTGTTTTTGTCGTTATCCGCCAAGAAAAGGTAGCTATAATTCGATCCGAGTGAATAACCGGCATTGATGATGTTTTCACACATGGCAATACAATCGGCGGAACGATCGGTTCCGGTCCATACTGCGGAATTGAGATACAGTTTGGCCAACAACATCCAAGCGGATGCTTTGTCCACACGACCGTATTCGTTGGTGTGCGGGTCTTTCAAATCGGGAAGAATAGCGAGCAATTCGCTTTCTACATAATCGAAAAGTTCTGCACGCGATTTTTCTTGCGGAAGTTCTCCTAAGGGAACATTTTCATCAATAAAACCAAATTTCCCAAACACATCAATGGCATTGAAATAAGAGAATGCACGCAGAAAACGCGCTTCTGCCCGGTAAGCAGTTATTTCAGGGATCAGATTGCTTTGCCCTCTATCGTTCAATTTTTCTTCTTCCGTCTGGTTCAAAAACTCGCTTGTCGCGCGCGCTTGATAAGCAATACGAAGATACATAGCGCGAATGAATTGATTACCCACCGTCCAGGTTGCCGTCCCTATTTCGGGAATACCAATATCTCCCCAATGAAGGATGGCTTCATCGGTGGTTACTTCCTGCATCAACCAGAGAGCGCGCATGTATTGTCCGTAACCGTTATCCAAACCTTGAATGTCGGAAGAGCCGGCATCTATCGGTCCGCTGACAGATAAACCGGCATACAATTTACCCAGATTTTGTTTATAGGCGCTCGGATCATCCTTAAATATCTCGTCGGTAATAATGGAAGAATCTTCGGGAATAACGTCCAAATCATCCATACACGAATTCAGAGCCACTGCGGCCACTACCGCACAAGCTAAATATTTTGTGATTTTAAATATATTTTTCATACTGTATTATCTTGTTTTCAAAATTAAAAGTTCAAATTCAGACCCAGCAAGAACGTACGCGGACGCGGATACAGATTTTCAACTACGCCCGGTTTAATAGCATCTATCACTTTATTATCGCTTCCAGGCGCTACTTCAGGGTCATGTACATTGGCCTTAGTCAGAATCAAAATATTTTGAACAGAGAAATAGATACGCATATCTACGCCCTTTGCAATCTGATTGAAGTTGTAGCCCAAGGTCGCATTGTCCCATTTTAAGAAGGAACCGTTTTCAATCCACTCGTCCGAAATTCGTTCGATATCGGTGGGAGCAAGGTATTTCGTGGAAACAATGTTGTCCAAAAAACTGCCGGACGGATCCAATTGCAGACGGTATGAATTCATAGCCGCTATTTGATTGTAGATATAGTTTCCTACACTGGCACGCCAGGCCATGGAAAAGTCGAATTTTTTATAGGATAAATTGGTAGATAATCCCATAGTTGCCTCCGGATTCGGAGAGTGAAAGAGGTATCTGTCTTTGCTATCTATGGTTCCATCTCCATTCAAATCTTCAAATAAGCCCTCTATTGTATTTCCTTTTTCATCATACACCTGACGGTAAACATTGTAAGTGTAAGGCGAATAGCCTAATTGAAATATCGAAAGAGGAATACCGCCGCCGCCGCTTGAAACATAAGTTCTTTCATTGCTCGCTTCTGCCGAATAGTCGGTGATTTTCAGTTTATTTATGGAAATATTGTAACCTAACGACCAGTTAAAAGCTCCCGGTTGTGAATTACGAATCACATCCCAATTCAAACCGAGTTCCACCCCTTTGGTAGAGAAAGCTCCATTGTTCATATACATTTGATTCGCAAAATTTACGCCTGCAGGTATCATTACATTTGCCAACAAATCCTTCGATTTTTTGTAATAGAAATCAAGCGAACCGTACACGCGGTTTTTAGCAAATCCAAAATCCAAACCGGCATTGTACGTGGTTGTTTTTTCCCATTTCAAATCAGGGTTATATGCCAAAGGGTAAATAGGATAAGCATTTGCATCGTTTGCAAAATATTGCGATTTGGTATTTGTTCCGAGTCCATACAACGGTAAATACCGGTTGATGTTAATCCGTTCATCTCCGTAAAGGTTTTGTTGTCCGGTAACGCCCCAACCCAAACGCAATTTTAAGTTAGATAGAACCTCTTGATTTTTCAAAGCTCCTTCTTCGCTGATACGCCATGCCAAACTTGCGGCAGGGAAAACGCCCGAGCGGTTCTCTTTCGAGAACATGGAAGAATGGTCGTTTCTTATCGTCAGCGTAAGCAGATATTTATCATAGAACGATAAGTTTGCGCGGCCAAAGAAAGAAAGCAATACTTTGGGCGTATAAATTTTGTATACCGGCAATTCAATTGAACTTACGAGAGCGTGTCTAATAACGTCATTGCTGTTGCGTTCAGTTCCGGTGTTAAACTTTTGATAAGAATAACCGCCGGTCAAGTCCAATTTGAAGAAATCGAACGTATTGTTGTATTTCAAATAGGCATCTAACAACCGGTTGGTATTGTGTCCCTTGTTGTGCCATTCGGCTCCTACAGGCTCGGTAATTCCGTCATGCGTAAGCATCGTATTGGCCGTTTTAGTGGTACGGGAATCTTCAAACCATCTTTCTTTTTGCAAACCTAAATTCAAAACAGCGTTTAAGCCTTTTACAAAAGGAAACGCATAGTCGAATTGTACATTCCCCCACAGTTTCCATGAATCGGAAGTATGATTGACTTCGTTTAACAAAGCCAATGGATTGCGTCCGGAAAGGTTGTTTGGGTTTCCATCCATGCCCAACCATTCATAATATCCAAGATAGGGGGCCTTTTCGTCGCGACTGCCGTTTACGTAAATGGGTTTCGTCGGGTCGAACCGCATGGCTCCCCCAATTGCACCATCTTCGTCGGCTTTGTTGTATTTTTCGTAAGAACCGTTTACGTTCACATCTACTTTTAAAGTATTATTGAAAAAAGTAGGACTCAAAACGATGCTTGTATTGGCGCGTTTATACCCTGACGTGATCAATAAACCCGGAGTACTGTTAAAACCTACGCTGATGCGAGCCGGAAGAAAGGAACCAAATTTACCTAATCCAGAGAGATTAAGATTAGTACCTATTGCGTTTTTGAAAATTTCACTTTGCCAATCGGTGTTATACATTTTTCCATTGTAACCCAACATGGCAGCCGATGACGTTTGAAAATTGGTAACCGCTTCGATAAAATCGGGTTGACTGAGCGTTTTTACCGTCCAAGGCACTGTCATTACGGTACCTTGCGCATCCAGATTAAATTTCCATTTGCCTTCTCCTCCCCTTTTGGTTGTAATCAAAATGACGCCATTCGAAGCGCGAGATCCATAAATAGTTGCAGCTGAAGCATCTTTCAAAACCGAAAATGTCTCAATGTCATTCGGGTTTATTTGCGAAAGAGTGGCATTTTCCAAAGGAAGTCCATCGACAACAATTAAAGGATCGTTGCTGGCATCCAACGAAGCGCCTCCGCGAATACGAATCTGCGAAGCAGTTCCCGGATTACCGTTAGGAATTACCAATACGCCGGGCATACGGCCGGTAATCAAGTTATCCGCCGTTACAATAGGGCCTTTATTCATATCCTTGGCCGTTAACAATTCTACAGAGCCGGTTGCATCCGATTTTTTAACTGCACCGTATCCGATCACCACCAGTTCATCTAATAACTGGGTATTTTCCCGGAGCGTTACATTAATCATACTCTTTCCCGCGGCCAGCACTTCTTGTGTGGTATATCCGATAAACGAAATAACCAACACGGCATTGTCGGCTACTGTTAACTGGAAATTACCATCCAAATCTGTAACTGTGCCCATTGTTGTTCCTTTCACAGCAACGGATGCGCCAATAACCGGCTCGCCGGCGGCATCCACTACAGTTCCGGAAACAGTTCTTGAATTCTGAGCAAAGACACTCAAACTCACCCACGCACATATAATCAACATACATGCTCGTTGGAAATTTTTAGTCAGTAGTTTTCTCTTCTTCATACAATTTTCATAAATATTTATATAGTGAATAATGGTTTATAAAGTTTACAAAATTAAAAAAAATACAGTATGTTACAAATTACCTCAAGAAAAAATCTAAATGGAAATATTTTCAGCTAATTGACAATTAACTATTTACAAATTTTCAAATGTTTGAAAATCTAACTTTCTTTGGAAGATTTTGATACAATTACCCCCGAATCAACCCCAATTGTTCCTTCCTAAAAGTCGATCCCGTAGTGACACAATCGGAATTTTTTTGTAAGTTGTTTCATTTTTAGACGTAAAAACAGTACTTTTGTGAAATATTACAAATAAGAATAGCCCACGAAACGAGAAGGAGGAGGGAAAGATACATTATCCTTTGCAATTAAGGGAACTATTGAAAAATAAGGGTGAAATAAGGTACAATAAGGATGATATAAGGATGAAATAAGGATGATATAATAAACGTCATTAATATTTACTGATAAATTTTAATATTTATATTTATTCATTTTATTATCATTATTTTAAATTTATAGGTGCGTATTTATTT
>WRFY01000101.1 GCA_009783445.1 Candidatus Azobacteroides sp.
TAATATTTACTGATAAGTTTTAATATTTATATTTATTCATTTGCTTATCATTATTTTAAGTTTATAAGTGTGTATTTATTTGAGACGCTTAGTATAGCGTCGCATCATGATCAAGCAACGGTTCATTAACCTATAAACTAATTATATTTCGATAATATATGATGCCTTATTTTGACATTTTAATGTATCTGTATTTCAGTATAAAGGAACGCTTGCAATTAACGGATAAAAAGCAATTCGCGGTATTTGGGTAAAGTCCACAATTCGTCGTCGACAATCAATTCCAATTTATCCACTTGATACCGGATTTCATCGAAATAAGGCAGTACTTTATCGTGATATTCAATGGCTCTGGCCCGTTCATCTTCCATCTTGTTTGCGATTTTTCGCGCACTGACCAAATCTTCGATTAACGACTTAAGAGAGGATATACGTTCGGAAATTTCTTCAATAGTCCCTGTATCGTGAGCCGATAGTTTGAGGGCTTTTTCTTTATCATATATCTGATGCATTTTGTAAACATTGTCGAGCAAAACAGATTGATATTTTGTAGCAACCGGAATGATATGATTCAGTACCAAATCGCCTAATACACGCGCTTCAATCTGTATTTTTTTTGTATAAGTTTCCCATTTTACTTCGTTCCGCGCAAGCAATTCTCTTTCGCTGAGTACGCCTATTTTTTCGAACAATTGAATAGTTGCCGGAGTGGTATAGGCATCGATAATCAAAGGAACGCTTGTTTCGCAATCTAAGCCGCGTTTTGCCGCTTCTTCTTTCCATTCATCGCTGTATCCGTTGCCATCGAATCGGATGGGTTTGGATTCCTTGATATACTCTTTCAATACATCGAAAATGGCTTTATCTTTGGTAAATCCGTCTGCAATTTTTGCATCGACCGTTTTTTTGAATTCAATCAGTTGCGCCGCCACAATGGAATTCAAGACGATCATGGCCGAAGCGCAATTGGCGGACGAACCTACCGCGCGAAACTCAAAACGATTGCCCGTGAAGGCAAACGGCGAAGTGCGATTGCGGTCGGTATTATCCAAAAGGACTTCAGGTATTTTGGCTATTCCCAATTTCATCCGCTGTTTGGAGTCGATAACGACTGCTTCTTCGCTGGTGCTGTTTTCCAATTTATCCAAGACCGCTGAAACCTGCGTTCCCAGAAATACGGAAATAATCGCAGGAGGCGCTTCATTCGCCCCCAAACGGTGAGCGTTCTGAGCAGTCATAATAGAAGCTTTTAACAACGCATTGTTCTTGTAAACTGCCAGCAAAACGTTAACTATGAACGTAATAAATTGCAAATTTTCTTCGGGCGTTTTACCCGGCGTCAACAATCCTACACCCGTGTCTGTTCCCAGCGACCAATTGTTGTGCTTTCCTGAACCATTGACTCCGGCAAATGGTTTTTCGTGCAATAGCAAACGAAAACCGTGACGACGGGCGATTTTTTTCATGATCGACATTATTAATAAATTTTGATCGATCGACAAGTTGGCTTCTCCATAAATCGGAGCTAATTCGAATTGATTAGGAGCTACTTCATTGTGACGGGTTTTCAATGGAATGCCATATTTATATCCTTCAAATTCTAAATCTTTCATATAGGCTTGCACCCGCGTCGGAATAGATCCGAAGTAATGGTCTTCCAATTGTTGGTTTTTGGCCGATTCGTGTCCGATCAATGTGCGGCCGGTTAAAACCAAATCGGGACGAGTGGCATACAGCCCGTCGTCTACCAAAAAATACTCCTGTTCCCAACCCAAGTAAGTGATAACCTTTTTAACGGAAGCGTCAAAATATTGGCACACTTCGGCAGCCGCTTTATCCACTGCATTCAAACTCTTTAGCAAAGGGGTTTTATAATCCAGAGCTTCGCCCGTATACGAAATGAAAACCGTCGGGATACAAAGCGTATCGTCGACAATAAATGCAGGAGAAGAAGGATCCCAAGCCGTATAACCGCGGGCTTCAAACGTATTGCGAATGCCACCGCTGGGAAAAGAAGAAGCGTCGGGTTCTTGCTGCGCCAGCAGTTTTCCCGAAAACTCTTCTCTCACAAGACTGCCCGGAGCGTCCGTATATTCGATAAACGAATCGTGCTTTTCGGCGGTTCCTCCGGTCAAGGGTTGAAACCAGTGCGTGTAATGGGTCGCGCCTCTTTCCATCGCCCACATTTTCATCCCTGCCGCCACATGATTGGCTAATTCGCGATCCAAAGTTTTCCCCTTTTCAATAACGTCGGTTAGTATTTCCAATGTTTCTTTCGAAAGGTATTTCGTCATTTGTTCTTTGTTGAACACATATTTTCCATAATATTTAGAAGTACTTTGTTCGGGAGGAGAAACAATTACCGCTTTTTTCTTAAAAGCGTCTTCAACTGCTTTAAATCTTAAATTTGACATATTCTTTTTGTTTTTTATATGAATATTTTTCCAATATAATGTTTCAAAATAGGCGATTTTTCTAATATTTTGCAAATATACAGTAAAAAAGAATTCATTCGGAGCGTTTCCAAAAATTTTTGTTTGCTGAACAATTAAGGATTATTTGCCGGCTTAATTTCCGGTAGTGAGAACCTAATTGGTGAGCAGAGAATTTGACTCCGCATTCGCAGCAAAAATAGAGAGCTTGCAAAAAATGTTTGTCTTTGACTAAGCGGATGAATACATATTCAACCATCCGAACGCCCTCTTTCGCAGCATGCGCATCTCGAAACAAATGCGAATGCATGCGCATGAAAACGGCGATGTCGAAATTGCGCCTAAAGTGTTGTTTCAAACTAAAGTTATGCGAATGAAACACTTTTGCTTCAGCGCAATAAGCAACTTTATATCCTCCGTAGATAAAGCGTGCGGCAATTTGCAAGTCCTCGTCTGTGAGTATGGGATATTCGAATCCTCCGATTTGCAAATAAGCCGATCTTCGATAGACAGAACAAACGTTGGAAGCAAAAAAAGTTTTGATTCCCAAAGCAGGAATATCCTGAATGGTACGTATATTGTCGGTTACTGGATAATTAAAAAGCCGCACCCACTTTTCGATGCAGCCGGCATCGCTTTTTGCTATTTGTCGTCCGCTTGCCAAAGCCACCGATTCGTCGCAAAAAGGTTTCAAAATTTGTTCTACATAGTATTCGTCTACAGGAATTGCATCTTGCGTTAAAAACAAAACAAAATCGCCTGCGGATTGCCGAAAGGCATAGTCGCGGGTACGTCCATGATCAAAATCGCCGCGTTCGATAGTGATGAATCGAACTTTTTCATATAGACGGCAGATTCGCTCGGTATCGTCGTCTGATTGAGAATCAATGACAATTATTTCATCCAATAAAACAGTTTGATTATATAATGCTTCCAACAAACGACCGATTTCTTTTTCTGCATTAAGGGTAGGTATAATCAACGATACCTTCATTTGCCCAGCAAAAAGGTAATATTGCTCGTAAAAAGTTTAACGGCAATTGCTAATAAGATGATTCCAAAAAATTTACGAAGTACGTAGACGCCTCCAGCGCCAAACAGCCGTTCCACTCGATCGATTTTTGCGAGAACGAAATATACAATGAGCATATTCAAAAATAAGGCGCTTATAATAACCAGCGAACTGTATTCGGCCTTTAAAGAAAGTAAAGCGGTAAAAGCGCCCGGTCCAGCCAGTAAAGGAAATATAATCGGAACCATGGTGACGCTTCCTGACGGGTTGTCCATTTTGAATATTTCTACGCCAAAAGTCATTTCGCAACCAATCACAAATAAAACAAGCGAACCAGCTACGGCAAAAGACATGACGTCGACATTAAACAAGCGCAATACTCCTTCGCCTACAAAAAAGAAAGCTAACAAGATAAGAAACGAGAAAAAAGACGCTTTGGATGGGCTGAATTTCTTGTGTTTGTTTGTCAAATCTAAAAAAATAGGCAACGAACCCGTAACATCAATAATGGCAAAAAGCACTATAAATGCGCTGACAAAATCCTTTATATTAAAACTCCACATTTTCTTTTTCTTTCCTTTATTCTTTATGACATAAGGCATTGTTCAATGCGATAACAGCCGCTTGGTATTTTTCTCGCGAAATCACGAATTGCATGTTTACCTGTTTCAAAGATTGAGCAAAACATTCTATATTGATATTGTTGTCGTACAAGGCTTCAGCAGCTTTGCTCAAAAAACCCGGATGAGCGATGTTGGTTCCCATAGCGCAAACAATAGCCACCGGTTTCACTGTCAGTTGGTAAACTAATTGTTCCATTTCTTTCAACATCTTGCGTATGTCGGGTCTATCCCAAACCACCATCGTTATGCTGTTTGCATTCGTTGATTTCAAAATATAGCTGACGCCATATTTTTGCATAATTTGCATAATCTTCAAATCATAGCCGACTTCGCCCACCATCAAGGGGTCGTGCACTTCAAAAGCGATCACTTTATCTGTTCCCGAAACAATTTCAATTTTCGGTTCGGGAGAAACATAATCCGTCGAAATAATCGTTCCCGGATGATCGGGTTCAAACGTATTCTTGATGCGGATATTTATTCCGGCCAGTTCCAAAGGTTTGGCTGCTTTCGGGTGAATGGCTTCCATGCCGATGTCGGCCAGCTGATCGGCGATGATGTAATTGGTTTTCCCTACCGGAATAGATTTTTCAATTCCCACCAATTTGGGATCAGCGCTCGACAGATGATATTCTTTATGGATAACAGCCTCATTTGCTTTTACATCAACGGCTATTTTACTGAAAGTAACTTCGGAATATCCCCGATCGAAAGCGCGCATGATTCCTTCTGTTCCCTTGGTATAACCAGTTGCTACGCACAAAGATTTCGAAAAATCGATTCCTTGAAACGCTTTATGAATCCGCTCATCGATGGTCAAAGGTTCGTTGTCATTGAAACCGCAAAGATCAATGAAAGTAGCATTAATTTCGTTATTATTCAGGATATTTACCGAATTCCAAGCCGAATGAGCTTCGCCCAGAGAAGCCAAAATCTCCCGCGCCGCTAAGTAAATACTCGTTTTTTCAACATACCCTGAAGCCAGCACCTGATACATGGAAGAAAGATAGATTTTGGCCTGTTCGATGCGGTATTGAATAAAATTGTTTGCTTCCGACAAATTTAATCCAATAGGTTCCAAAGTTTGATTGATATCCAGCAATTTATGACAAAGATCATCTAAAGCAAGTTCATATTCTTCGTTGTGGAGAAACTTCGCATAAACGCCCGGTTCGCCCGTTTTTTTATGTTCGAGCAACCAATTGGTTACATTATTATAGGCCGAAACCACAAATATACGATTGTACATTGTTTCTTCCGTCCGATTCTGTTTGATAATGTTATTCAAACAGTCTCCGAATTGCGACATGGAAGTCCCGCCAATTTTTTCTACTGTTAACATTTTTAAAAATGATTCTTAAATTTTGCCGCAAAAATACGATAAATAAACCAAGTATGAAAACATACCGTTTGGAAAGATTTTGGCGAATCGTCAATATTCTGCCGGCAGCGTTTCCAATAGCGCTCTTGAAAATACCGGACCGTCTTTGCAAACGTACATTTTTCCTACATTGCATCGTCCGCATTTCCCTACGCCGCATTTCATGCGGTTTTCCAACGTTGTATAGATATTCTCGGATTTAAATCCTAATTTATCCAATACAGGAAACGAAAATTTAATCATAACCGGAGGGCCGCAAACAATAGCTATGGTATTTTCTGCCGAAGGGCCGAGTTTTTCCAATATGGAAGGAACAAATCCGATTTCACCTTTCCAATCGGGAGTTTCGCCTCCCGGGTCTACCGTTACGGTAAGTTGCACATCCGGACGTTCTTCCCATTCTTTCAACTCGCGTTTATAGACTAAATCGGCGACCGACTTGGCGCCGTAAAGGATTTGAATATTTTTGAAATGATCCCGCATGTCCAATGCATTCCAAATGACGCAACGCAAGGGAGGCAAAGCGATCCCGCCGGCAATAAACAATAAGTTTTTGCCTTTCCATTCATCCATCGGGAAGGTATTTCCGAACGGGCCGCGAAATCCCATCGTTTCTCCTTCTTCCATTGCGGCTAAAGTCGATGTCACTTTACCGGCTTCACGGAAGGTACATTCGATATATCCTTCACGCGTAGGCGGAGAGGCTATGCAAAACGTACATTCGCCTTCGCCGAATGCAGAATATTCGCCAAATTGACCTGCTTTGAATTTGAATTCTTTGGCTTCTTCTTCGTCTTTGAATTTCAGCCGAAAGGTCTTTACTCCGGGAGCTTCCTCTACAATTTTCTCAATAATCATGAGATAAGGAAGATAAATATTGTTATTCATAATTGAACATTTTCAAATTATCGCTGAGATTCATATCGACAGGACAGGCGCGCGAACAACGGCCGCAGCCGGTGCATCCTACCACCGTCAGCCGTTCGGGCATGTATGAAAATTTGTGCATCAGGCGTTGACGCCACCGTTGACTTTGCGTGGAACGCGGATTATCTCCCGATGTGTGCAAAGTAAAAAGAGCAAATCCGCAGGAATCCCAGCAGCGAATACGGTTTCCCGTATTTCCATGGGCATCTTCCTGAATATCGAAACAAGCGCAGGTAGGACAAACAAAAGCGCAAGCGCCGCAACCGATGCACCGTTCGGATTGCAACTGCCAAATATCGCTTTCAAATAATTCCGTCATTTTTCGTTCCACCTCTTCTATGTTGAATTTCACCGGAATTTCAACTAAATAATTCTCTTTGCGGATGTCTTCAGCAGCTTCTTCAAAAAACGAACTGTATTTTTCATACCATTCGTTTCCTTTATCGGTAATGATTTCAGCTAAATAGCCGTCCTCTTGAATAGGAGTCAGTTGAATATCGCTCCCTTCGGTATTTCCCGGACCTCCGCCCACCGAAGTACAAAAACAATACTCGTCGGCTCGGGTACAGGCCAGCGAAATCAATGTTAGGCGTTTCCGGCGTTCGTTATAGGGTTTATCCTGCGTATCCCAATTGAAAATACTGCCCAACGGGCCGAAACCGACTGCATCGCAGGGATGAAGTCCGAAAACCAGTACTTCAGGCAGCACATCCGGATTATAATCCTGTAATTGAACGTCGTTTTTTTCTTTTGTGTAAGAAAAAAGTTTTTCGCTGCAAGGAAAAGCAACGGCTTTGGCCGACCGCACCGTTTGAACAGAATCGAACGATAGATCGTCAACGGAGGTAATGAATCGGAAATCTGTTTGTTCGCCCCGCGTGACCGGCGCATAAAGAGAAATCCCGTCTGTTTGTACTTTTTTCAAGCAATTCATTAACGAATGGCGACTGATGTATTTTCGTTTCATAGACTATACAATAAAATTTTCTTTATCATCCGGTTTAAATGTAGATAGCACATTGCCTTTTTCGTCCGGTTCTCCAAAGTTTTCTTTCACTGCTTCCGCCATTTTGTGCGACAACAGATGAATGGGGATTCCCACCGGACAGGCAGCGCCGCAAGCGCCGCAATCGGAACAACGTCCCGCCATGTGCATCACGCGATTGATTTGCCAGTCCATATTGCTAAAGACGCTTGCCCAAGGCTGGATCCATTGCGGACGATTGATTTCAACAATACATTTTGTGCAGTAACACATCGGACAAGCCGCGCGGCAGGCATAGCATTTGAAGCATCTCGATAATTCTTCCGTCCAAAACGCCCAGCGTTCAGAAACAGTCATCGCGTCGATTTTCCGAACCCATTCCTCCTCATCGGCCTTGGCCGGCGCCGACATTTCTTTCAAGCGTTGCTTTATTTCTTCAAGGGATTGGAGTAATTGTATTTCGCCTTTTTCCGAAAGCGTAATGATACGAAGATGATCTTCTTTTAATTGATTTTCGTCAAATAACAGTATTATATTTTTTAATGTATAATACGATGCCGCTATTCCAACTTTTTTCCCTTCAACCAAATCTTTCCGCGTCAGGTAAACCGCTAAATTTCCGGAACAATTTTCATTGAAAATCAATTTACCAGCCTCTTCTGCCTTCGACACAAAAGCCGGCCGCGGTTTGCGCGTACCCTTTTCATATCCGATGAAAATATCAATGGTTTTATTTTCCAATAACGATTGGACTTGACTTATAAGATCATTCATGCTGTTCCTCCATTTCTTTCCTTGCTTCCGTTGGACTGTCGGATAAAAAGTTGGCTACTCGATGGTATTCGGTATAAGGGCCTAATTCGCGCAGGCCAGCTACTGTTTCATTTACAAGCTCCGCCCATTTGGCTCCTTCGGCTGCCGATACCCAGGAGAAACAGATACGTCGGATGTCAATTCCCAGAAAGTCGAGTAAACTTCGGAACAACATCCATCGGCGGCGGGCATGAAAATTACCCGAAGTGTAATGGCAATCATTGGGATGACACCCTGAAACGATTACCCCATCCATTCCATTAGCAAAAGCTTTGAGTATCAGCATAAAATCGATTCGCCCTGTACAGGGAAAGCGGAGAATCTTCACATTCGAAGCATACTTGATGCGGCTCGTACCTGTTAAATCGGCTCCCGTGTAAGTACACCAATTGCAAACAAAAGCCAATACTTTGGGTTCAAATTCGTTAGTCATGTCGACGGTATGATTTATCTTTTATTGTTGCAAAGTTAATTGAAATACTTGGATTACCAGCTCTTACGGATCAATTTTTCTTTCAAGCATAGCCGTTAATTTTTTTATTTTTGTTTCGAATCAAAGATGTTCGCGTTAAACGTCTTCGACATTTATACTTAGACAAAATAAAAAAAGATAAAAAAAACAGAGTAAACATTTGTTAGTTAGTAAAAAAATATTATATTTGCGATTGATTGTTTTACTTAATATATATATATATACTTGGAAAAAAAGATTATGATAGGAACGTCAACACCTCAAGTAATTTTTCCGTTATTAGTTAAACCTTTAAACGATAAAGATAGCGCTTTGTATCCCAATCGCTATTGGGCGGAAGCGGCGAGCAGCAATAGCGCCACTTTTGGTTCGTCGAGAGGAGAACGAAGGCACGCAGGACGCGACCTCTACGGAAAAGAATTGGAAACAGCGGTAGTAGCCATGTGTGATGGAATTGTTTTATACAACAACAGTTTTTATAATGCAACCAATGAAGTTGTAATCTTACATGCAACAAGGGATGGACGAAGATTCATCATTCGATACGGAGAAGTCTCTCCTTTTTCTGTTAAAGTCAAAGTGGGAGAACAAGTAGTGCAAGGACAAGAAATAGCTAAGATTGGACGTTTGACCCCCGCAGTAACCATTGACTGTAAAAAAACAAATATGCTTCATCTCGAGTACTACGAGGGGAGCGCAGGATTTGATTTGAGAAAAGCCCTCACAGACAGAAATTCATTCAATGCCTACAAAAGAAGAACCGATATAGCCGATCCATTGAATCTATTGATAGAAGGATATAATAATACGTTTAATATAGCATAGAGGAAGATGAATATACAATATGTAATTGGAGTGGATATGGGAGGGATCAATACTCCTATCCGGGTGATTGACGCAAGAGGAAATATCCTATGCGGAAGCCACCTATTTACAGGCGACTATTCCACGGGAGAAGAATATGCGGAAGCCTTGGGAAATGCTATCAACGAGATGATCGAAAAGAACGATTTGCAAGGCAAAATCAAGGGAATCGGCATGGGAACGCCTAATGGCAATATGAATGAAGGAACGATTGAAAAAGCGGCCAATATCCCATGGGCAAAGACCGTAGTCGTTCCGATAGCCCGGATGGTTACGGAGAAAACCGGCTTGCCCTGCCGATTGACTAACGATGCCAACGCCGCAGCTTTAGGCGAAATGATTTACGGAGCGGCCAAAGGAATGAAAGATTTTATTGTGATTACCTTGGGAACGGGCGTAGGCAGCGGAATCGTTTCCAACGGTCAATTGGTGGTGGGACACGACGGATTTGCCGGCGAATTGGGACATGTCACTGTCGTTCGCCACAACGGACGTCTTTGCGGCTGCGGCCGCAGCGGTTGCTTGGAAACGTACGCTTCGGCAACAGGCGTAGCGAGAACGGCTCGCGAGTTTTTGGATTTGTTTCCCGAACGGGAATCCGAATTAAGAACGATCAGCTTTCGCCCGATTACTTCCAAAGATGTTTTTGAGGCCGCTGAAAAAGGAGATGAATTGGCAATCGACATTTTTAATTTTACGGGGAAAATATTGGGAACCGCATTTTGCGATTTTATTGCTTTCTCCAGTCCGCAAGCCATCATTCTTTTCGGGGGGTTAGCCCAGGCAGGAAATTATTTGCTGAAGCCCATCCTTGAAGAAATAGACCGTCATGTATTGAGCGTGTATAAAGGAAAAACAAAAGTTATTTTGTCTCAATTAAAAGGTGCGGAAGCGGCTCTTCTGGGCGCCAGCGCATTGGCTTGGGAATAAAGTATCCGTTAATGTCAAAAAAATAGCGATCGAAGAGACGCGGGATCAGCCTCTTCGATCGCTAATTAAAACCAATTATCCCAGAGATAACGATATTTTTGTTCGTTTTTTTTGTTGCTCAGATTATTCAGATCGAAAGAAGCATACAAGGCTTGCGACTGATATAGGCTCTTTTCAGTAGAATGAAAAGAATAAATGAATTTCAGTTTTACTACGCTTGAATGAATCAATTGAATGTAAAAATCAGCACGATTGTATTCTTTTGAACGATAGATCGGATCCCCCCAATACAGTTGGTTGCTGTAAGCGTTGTAAAACGCCTGCTGCCGGCCTCCCTTGTAATAGGTATTGAACAAACCCAATCCCCGATATTCTATCTTTAATTCCGAAAGCAAACCTTGCGGTTTATTCCATACGCCGGCATCGCGGTCGCGGTCGAGCCCCATAGACCATCCCACTTTGGCTTCCAAGACTTCAAAATCGGCCGCTGAAGCCAAATCAACGCCTAAAGAGGTCAACAACAAACCATTATCATGAACAGATTCTGTAGTATCCGCTTTCATCGTTTTTGCAAAATGAAACATATAAGCCAAATGTTCCGCATAAAAGGGTCCCCGCTGATAGCGTCCAGACCAACCCATAAAAAAAGATTCACGCTGTTGAGACGTCTGCCGACCGACCCAATCCAACCATATATTGGCGTAATTTTTATCGGAATAAATTTCCCAAAAGAAACCATTCAAAACCGGACGATAATTCTGAATAGAATCCTGAAAAAACATGCGAGGATATTGATCCAATAACCCTCGACGAGGAAAAGCGCCCATGTAAAAACGAAACGGCTTGCCGTCGTATTCATAATAAATGACAGGATCGTAATAATCAATTGCTTTATTACTTCCATATTCGTGCAGGATGTCCACTCCCGCAAAAATACGGTGCTTATTTTGCCAACTTAAGCCTATTTCGGGCGCCAAATGAACGCCTGCCATTGTTTGAGACATTTGAACGGACGAGCGGCCAAACTCTGTGTTGTCGAAAAAAGAACGAACATTGGCTTTCCATACCATCTCCTGGCTAAAAACGGATGAAGTATAAATGGAAGTAAAAATAAGAAACAGAATGCAATAATTTTTTAGCATCAATACCATAAAAAAGTTTTGCGTAAAGGTAGGAAAAAAACCAAAATGATCGAGTAAAGAAGATCAGAAAGTAATGGATACTTTCCGGATGTTTTTACAAAAATGTTAATATACAATAATTTGTAGACAATTTATAAAAAAAAGAAAAGAGAAAAACGGCTTGATTTTTTGCTTGAATCAAAATTCTTTTCTATTTTTGCAGTAGATTTAATGTTATGCTATGACTTTTTTTCTGAAAAATAATCTCCAGCCAGTATTTTTAACCGTTCAAAAATTGCGTATTATCGAGCGAGAAAATAGTTTGTTTATAAGAATGATAGGCAGAAAGACCTATCATTTTAGGAAGCATGATATCCTCTCTGAAGAAAAGCGGATTTTATATCACATAAGAGGAATATAAATTTTCTGTCCAGATCATTTATATTCCTCTTATTTTTTTGCTCTTATCTTTAGAAAAAGAAAAAACTCTGAGGCAGCATTGCTTAAACGGAGTTCTCCTGTGCAAGGGAATGCAGTTAAAGTAGTATTGGTTGTTTCCTGACTTGCACTTTAAAATCAAGGAACAAGGTTTTGATCAATAAAGCGCTGCCTCAGTTGTTTTTAAAAACGCAAACAGATCAAATCTTCTGCTTACAGTTTTATGAACTTTTCCCGAAAATTATTTATTACAATGAAATAAGCGCCTTGCGCCAGTTGGGATATGTTGATCGTTTTCCCTGAAAGGACGCCGGACGCTATTTTCATTCCTGTAACGCTGTAAATCGTATAGGAAGTTCCATCCGGCACATCCGATATTTGAATGATTTCATTGGCCGGAACCGGATAGATATGAAGCGCATTCCTGTTTTTTGCCAGCAAGATGCCTTCCCCCATGCCGGTATGTTGTTTGGCCGGACTAATGGCATGCAAATATCCGTATAAAGCCGTTTTCCCGCGCATAGATTGCTGCGGGGTAAATTCATTGGCTGCATACACATAACGGGTATTGTAATAGAGTTCGCCATAAGGCCAGCTATCCACCGCAGGATAGTTTTTACTGGTCATCCAGGTAGGACATCCCATAATCAGCCCGCCCCAATCGTATTGATTCATGTAAGGCGTATGTCCCGGATGAACGCCCGGAGTTCCATCGTTCCAACCGGAAGTATAAGCATTCTCGATGCTTCTTTTGTCGGCCAAACCGGTCGTAGCAATAGTCATGTGAATCCGATTCATGGGATTGCGTCCGAGAGAGAAATCGGCTTCGAGGATCAAGGCATTTTCAAATAAGGCTTTGTCGTCGCTCCCTTCCGAAGATAGGGCATGGGCAATAATCGTTCGTTCATTATTGATGACAGTAATAAACCAACCGGTATCGTTGTCCGTTGATCGGCGCGAAGGGCGGGAAGTGGAATAATTGGCTTCTTTGGATTTGGCTTCGCGAATAATAGCGCTTTTCATATTATTATAGAGCGCCGGATAGTTTACCTTCTGGTTGGTAAAAAGATAACCGGCTAAGGCATAGATTTCATTGAATGAATCGGGGTCCCATACGGTCGAAGTCGATGACGTACACCGGCTAAACGCATTCAGATCATCCTCATATCGGGTATCTCCGGTTAAGTTGTAGAGGAATGCGGCGGCTGTGATCCGAAAATCTTTACCGGTCATGACCATCTCTCCTACATCCTGAGTTTTGTCGAGCAAAGGGTCCGGCAGACTGCTGGCATAAGAATAAGCGTTTTTTGCGCTGTCGCAATATTCCGCCATCCAATCGGTATGTCCAGAAATGCGGAAACAATCGGCCAACAGGGCCGCATTGGCGGCATTGGCCCAAGCGGCCACAGCGCTCGTACCGGCTTGATAAAATACATTTTGACTGTTCGGATTATTGAGTCCATGACTGTAACCCCTGCCATCGCGCAAGCGCAACCAAAAATCGACTTCATTGCGGGCTTCGTCGAGCAGGTCGGGAATGCCGTTTCCGCTTTCTGTAATACCCAGATTATCCTCCGAAAGCGCTCCTCCGGTGAGGTAGTAAGGCAACAGCATATCATAAATAATGGAGACATGACCCAGATGGCGATCCCAATCGAAAGCGTCTGCATGTCCGCCATACGCATTCGGATTGGTTGGATTTCCGGGTTTGCAGTAGGCGGTCCACAGGGTGGTATTGTCCCAAGGGTCTCCTCCTGAAGCGGGCCAGTGGGAATCGTAGGGTTGTAAAGTAGTTATATAGACCGTACAATTGACCGGAGAAACTCCCGGTATATACAACGGACGGCGCGGAACCGGAACGATGTCCAAATTGTCTTCTCCGATACGCATATAATAAAAACCTTGCGTAGAGACTTTAAAAGGCTCGTAATAAATAGCGTCGCTGATGGTAAAATCGTCGCTGCATCCGATGTCTTCCACCGCCAGCCGATAGGTTCCGGGAGTATTAAATCCTGTAAAATCCGCTTTCCACACATTGGTTCGAAGCATTTGATGATTGTGGCGCGTTTCTCCTGCAGCCTGTTTCCACAGGGAAAGCGTTCCCACGGATTGGCTTTCTTGGGTAGCTGTATTGTAGATATAAATTTTTTTGCCCTCAAAAGAAGAATAGTCGCGCGAGCCGCCATCTCCCATCCAGAGATAAACGTCAGCCGCCTTAATGCTGTTGGCTGTTGAGTAACCCACAATATTTACTTTAACGGCTTCGCTCCGGCTCTGGAAGATATCGAAGGTAAGCGTTTGAGTTGCAACATCGCTATTCGCGTCGATGGGTATATGGATCGTATAACTTTTTCCGGATTGCATCGCTTGAGGTAATTTTAGAAAAAGCGTGTGTTCGTACGCCCAGTCGTATGTAAAATCATTTGCTGCGGTAGACCAGGCCATTTGAGCCATACAACCCAACTTCGATTTTCGGTAAACGGTTGAAGGACTAATGCCTTGTCCTCCAAAAGCAGGATCGTCGGTCGACGTAATCTTCCAATGGTCGGCTATTGCAGCATTCGCAGTATTCAGGAGAGAACCATAAGTGGTCAGGCTATTTTCCGAGGCACAATTTGCATAAAGGGCGCATCCTGAAGCCGCGCCTTCGTTAAAGGAAACGTCTCCATCCCGGAAATAGAGCATAAGGTAGTCTTTATCTAAGATTCCGGCCGATACAAGTTTAGAAGCCGATACCGTAACTGCCTGAAATAGCAAAGAGATAGTAATGAATAATTGAACTTTTTTCATTTGGAGAAAATTTTTATATGTTGATTAAAATCGCTTCAAAATTAATCATTTTTTTGACAAAACAAATATTGCTTGTTAAATAATTGATGTAGATAAAATTAAGAGAGACTACGGCATCCCAAAGGGTGGGATGTAAAAAATGTAAGTTTATTTTTTAGAAAATACGTTCAATTGATCAATTTCTTGTCTATTAACCTTTATTTCCAATCAATTAATAAGGGAATAAGAGGGATATGTGCCTTATACTTGGCTACTAAAGGAGCTTTTTAAAATAAAGTTAATAAAAAAACACGAAAAAATTTTGATGCACAGGCTGCATTTTTACAGCTCACGCGAAGGCTTGCAAGCTCAGTAAAAAATAGTCATTTCTATCTCCTTTGCTCGTCTGTGGCATGCAACTTAAAATCCTCTGTAAAATTTATTACTTCAAAATATATAAATATATTATAAAACTTTGCAAATAAATTAATGAACATTCAATTTAAAAAACAATTATATAATTGATAATCAAATGATTTATGAAAATTGAAGTACTAAAATATATACAAAGGAATCTAACGAGAAAGAAAAAACAAACATTTTTTACGATGTTCTGTATTTTAATTTCCTCTTTTATCCTATTAGAAAATCGGGCGCTCAATAACGGGATTCAATTCAAATTAAAAGAGGGAATCAATCAGGCGATATCCGGCCAATTGACCATATATTGTAGCAATGAGGCAAAAATCAATATCATAGAATCGCAATTAAAGGATCAAAAACCTTTTCCATGGAATGCCGAAAATACAGAAATGGTCAAACAAATCGATCCAAACTTAACTATTAACAATCGAATACGATTTAGCTCTTTAATATCGTATGAAGAAGAAACCTCTTTTGTCAATATTCACGCCATCGAGGATGACCACTTCAAACGAATCCAAAATTTAATAACCCTGAAAGAAGGGACTATCCCGAAAAATAACGAGGGCATTCTCATAAGCGAGACGTTGGCCAATGATCTGCATTGCGGCATTGGCGATACCCTGCTGCTGGTTGCCGACAATTTGAACGACTATATGAGCGATGAAATTGTACCCGTTAAAGGAATTTTCATGGAAGCCGGCCTTACTTCCTTTTTTGCTTATTCTGCTTTCCTACCCTATTCATTGGGGAAAGAAATCGTTCAGCTCGAAGACGGAAACAGTTTGGAATTGATCATCAATTCATCAACCCGCACGGACATTTCGGACAAAACAATACAGAAGATTCATCAGTATTTGGCAGGTATTTCCTTCGATATCCAGGCAGCAACTTGGGATCAGACTATTCCATTGTTTTATACAATTGCTCATATCTGGAAAACAAGCGGTTATTTAATTCAGGCGCTATTTATCATTTTTAGTTTAATCATCCTGACCAATTTAATATCCTTGACGGTTTATTCTCGGAAAAAAGAATTCGGGACTTTGCTTGCCATGGGATTTTCTTGGAAAAAGATCACGATGATAATCGGTATGGAATACTTGGTTCTATGCGTTTTTTCTGTATTGTCGGCATTTATCCTGATCCGTTTACTAAATCTTCTTTTTACTCAAAACGGTTTGTATATTTCCTCCAAAGATATGCAGCAAGCCCTCCTGACGGAAGTTTTGGTACTGTTTTTAAATAGCAAAGATTTGATTAATACCTTGACGTTGTTTTGCCTAACAATTCTAACGTCTACTCTCTTTAGTATTTTCAGAATAAAAAAATTAAGTCCAATCCAATTAATAAACAATAAATAAAATAAATATGGGGTTATTCATTCAATTGGCTGTACGGAATGTACAACGATATGCAAAATCGAGTATTTTGAATGGCATCGGCATTTCTCTTTGTACCATCGTAATCCTCCTTATATTTGCAATATCCGAAGGAATCGAAACACAGATTGTATCTCGAAATATAAAATTTGAAACAGGGGCGCTATCGATTGATTTCGAGAAAAAAACAACAAGCATGCAACATCAAGCAGAAGGCGACAGCCTTTTCCAAAAGATTCTAATATTGTTGAACAACAATGAAGACATTCAGAATTATGCTTTCCGCATTTATCCATCCAATTCCCTCTTATATTTTGGCGAAAATTCACAACGAATTAATCTCATCGGTATTTCTGAAAATGAAAATTCGTTAATAAATGAAATACTTAAAATAACCGAAGGAAGTTCGGAATTACAAAAAGACGAAAAAACAATATTGATTAGTTCCGGTCTGTCCGAATTGTTAAACCTAAAAAAGAACGATCCATGCAATTTGATGGTGCAATCGCCGGATGGCGCCATTAATTTGGATAATTTCGAGGTAACAGGAATTTTCAGATATACTTCGCAAATGAACAAGTTTACAGTCTACCTGAATTACGATCAAGCAAAAGAACTTTACTATTGCAATCTGCCATCCAAAATAATAATTACGCTAAATCAGTTAGATAAAGCAAATCAAGTAAAGCAAGACTTAGCCGATCAACTAAAATGTCAATGTCCGGAAGAAGGAAAAGAAGCTCAATGCAACGGATACCGTATTTCATCCTATAAAGATCATTCAGGGATGGCTAAAACGTTGTCGGGAATCAATAAACAGGGCATGTCGAGCATAGCGCTTTTTCTAATCCTGATTTCATTTGTGGGTATTTGGTCGATGCAGACCGAAAATATAAATGAACGCAAACCAGAAATCGGTTCGCTATTATCATTTGGGTTTCCGCGTTCTTCCATAAAGAAAATATTTTTTTATGAATCGATGATGATCAGTATGCTATTTTTTATTGGCGGGATTTTCATTGTTTTGATTTCCCTTTTTTTAATCCATAATCAAAATGGCATTTACCTTGGAGACTCGGCGTCGTTTGCCTTTGGATCAGCGATTGTAAACCCGATACTTTCCGTAAAGGATGTATTCATTTCATTCATTATTGTGCTGGCTTACCCTTTATTGGCTACTGTTATTTCTCTCAATTCAATTAATAACGCAAATATTATCCATATATTAAAAAATTAAAATTCATGAAACCGATCGTTTTATTTTTATTTATGCTATCCCCTTTTTTGAATCATTACAAAGAAGTAGATTACTTAGAGCTTTTAGACAAATCCATCTATTGCGAACAGGCCAATATACGAATGGAAGTATATAAGGACAACAAAGAAATGAAATTCTACGAAATGGAATTTTACCGCTTAAACGAAAAAATGAGGATGGAATTCACTGCTCCAGCTACTGAAAAGGGGCGACGAATGCTCAATGACCATTCAAGTCTTTGGATGTACTTGCCCAGAACAAGCAAAGTAATGAAGTTGCCTTTTAAACAATCTTTTATGGGTAGCGACGCATCCAATTCCGATTTAATGCGAATGACTTTTAAGAAGGATTATGAAATAACGAATGCCTCAAAAAAAGAAAGTAATCGAATCGAATTGGAGCTAAAAGCAAAAGACAGGGAAGTTTCGTACAACAAGGTACTAATTACGTTCGATACCGAAAAAAAAGTTCCTGTCAAACAGGAAATGTACAGTTTATCAAACAAATTGATAAAAACGCTCCTGTATGATAAAGTGGTATCGGTTGATGGAGAATATATCCCTTCCGAACTTACGATCCACGATGAATTGCAGTCAAATTCTTCAACCAAGTTATCCTACACAAACATAAAGAAAAAGGGAAATAAACCGACTGAATTCTTCACGCTTGGTTCGTTAAAAAAATAAAGGTGAAAAACTTTAAATTACATAGCGTCCTTATATTTTGGTTTGCCCTGAACAATTTATCCAGTTTATTCTCTCAATCGTCCAAATTTTCGTATCAGTTGATTTTAGAAACAAAAGAAGAATATAATGCAATAGATCCTAATTCATTGGTAAATCCGGATAATATTTTAGAATTAAACGAGATCAATTCTACTACTCAACTTTATCCAATTTTTACGCTGAACAATCTCTCAAACGGGATCAATACTCAATTGCAAATCGAAGCGGATATTCGAAATTATGACTTTGAAAAAGAACGTACCGACTTCTTCTTTCAGGAATTATATACCCAATTTTCATCCAAAGACAAACACTATTGGACCATAGGGAAGAAAAGATTGGATTGGGGAAGCGGAATGATCTGGAATCCCACCAATTTTTTCATCCAAAAAGATCCGTTGAGAACTCAAAACCGACTGGAAGGTCTTTTTATGATCAACTATACTTATTTGCTGAAGAACCATGCTTTCCATTTTTATTTATTTCCAGAAGAAAAAAAAGAAGATTGCAGTTTGGCTCTAAAATACGATTTCTCCAAGAATCGGATAGACGCTGGATTTTCTTTGGTTGAATACAAAAAATATCAACAATTCGGCTATGAATTCTCGTATGGAGGAGACCAATTCACGGCTTATTCAGAAGGAGTAGTCAAAAATTATACAAAAAGTTACCAAGTGAATGAAACCGGAGAGCTTATCGAACCCAATTCCTCTAAAAAGAAGTTCAGAGTTGAATTAGCGGCTGGAGGAATGATCTTGCTGAATGATCATTTTACATTTAGTTGCGAATACCGCTTCCGAGAAGATTATCTGAATTCAAAAGAAATTGCTTTCTATAAAGCTCAATTACCTTCCTATTCCGTGCTATTTGATCCGATAAGCATGGGGCAACACACATTCTTTGGAAGCATGGAATATAAGGATATTTATGGAAGGGGATCGGTAAACGTACGTACTTTTTATGATCCGGTTTCCCGGCAGCTTCTTATTTCTCCTTGGGGAATAATAAGCAGAAATAATTTTCAAATCGAATTATCGGTTCTATTTTACAATCATTCGTTTGCAATATACGATTTTCAAAGTTCAATACTCATAAGTTATTTTTTTAAAACAAAAAGCGATGGATACATTCATAAAATTGAAAAATATCAATAAATACTACTTGAATGGAAGTGTAAAGAATCAAGTTCTCGACAACTTTTCGTGTGAATTCCAAGAAGGTTGTTTCACGGTTTTAGCCGGTCCATCCGGTTCCGGAAAGTCATCATTGTTAAATATTTTGGCCGTATTGGATACTCCAAACAGCGGCGAATATTTTTTGAGAGGAAAATGGGTTGATTTCAACAAAAAAAAAAATTAATCCAATTGCGAAAAGATAATTTTGGATTTGTTTTCCAGTCATTTAACTTGATTCCCGTACTCAATGCCATTGAAAATGTTGAATTGCCGTTAACGTTGTTTGAATACACTAAAAAGGAACGATGGGAAATGTCGGAAAGAGCGCTAAAATTAGTCGGATTGGAGAACAAATTAAAAAGTCGCCCCGGAGAACTTTCGGGAGGGGAGCAACAACGCGTTGCCATCGCCAGAGCTATTGCCAGACATCCCCAAGTGGTATTCGCTGATGAACCGACAGCCAATTTGGATAAAAAGAATGCATGGAATATTATCGCATTGATGAAGCAATTAAATGAAAACGATAGGATTAGTTTCATTGTTGCAAGCCATGATGAAAAAGTAATTCATGCAGGAAAAGAAGTTCTGCAGTTGGGCGAGTAAATCATTTAAAATAAATATGTTATATTTGCAACAAAATAAAATAAGCGAAAACGATGCAAGAAAAGAGATTAAATGAAGCAGAAAGTCTGGAGCTAATCACCGCCATGATCCATAATGCGCGGACTAATTTGCGGGCAAGAATTAACTGTACCATTTTATTGGTATGGGGATACACAATTACGTTCATTTCGCTACTACTCTATATAGTAAAGAAATATGAATTATCTTCGTATTCTTCTTTGCTGTGGTTTTTGATTCCTCTGATCTGTTATCCGACGACAAAATTTCTTTATTCAAGAGATACAACTCATATTAAATCGTATTTAGACAAAATAATTGATTATATCTCCCTGCTATTTATTATTATTTGCTCGGTAATGGGTTTGACCGTCATCTGGATTTATTTCCCCATACTCTTTATTGAAGGCATACTATTCAATATTTGGATTCTTATCATAGGCATCTTAATCAAATACAAAGTGATTATTTGGGGAGGTATTATTGGAATTATTCTTTCATATAGTCTATTATTTGTTTCCGGAGAAATACATCAAATACTTATTTTTGGCCTAATCTCTGTTTTTTCAATTATCATACCGGGGCATTTTTTAAAAAATTCTATTTCAAAAAATGTTCAAAGAGCTTAATCCCCTGTTGCATTCTCGGTTGCGTTTAGCCATTATGTCGCTTCTTGTCTCCATCCAAGAAGCCGATTTTATGTATATCATGGAACAAACCCAGGCAACAGGAGGAAACCTGAGTATTCAAGTTGAAAAATTATCTGAAGCCGGATACATTGAAACTACCAAATCTTTCAAGGACAAAAGGCCTTGTACCACCTGCAAAATTACGCCCAAAGGACTAAAAGCATTTGAAGAATACGTGGAAACGTTAAAATCGTATATTCAGAAATAGGAACGCAAATGGTATAGATAACGCGGATTTGCACAGAAAACTAAATCTGCGTTAATCCGCGTTGTCCATATCATTGGCGCAAACGACTATACGCCGCTGAAAGCGCTAAACCCGCCGTCGATAGGGAGAATTGCTCCAGTGATGAAACTGGCGGCTTGCGAACACAAGAATTGTACCGCTCCATTCAATTCGGTAATATCGCCGAAACGTCCCATGGGCGTTTTAGCGATTACTTTTTTGCTTCGATCCGTTAACGAGCCGTCCGGATTGATCAACACCGCTCGGTTTTGGTCGCCAATAAAAAACCCCGGCGCAATCGCATTGACGCGGACGCCTTCGCCGAATTTTTGAGCTAATTCACTCGCCAGCCACTTGGTAAAAATATTAATTCCTGTTTTAGCAACCGAATAACCCGGTACGCGAGTCAGGGCCGAATAAGTAGCCATCGACGAAATATTGATAATGCTTCCTTCTTTTTGCTCCGCCATTACTTTTCCAAAAGCCAAGCAGGGATAAACCGTTCCATTTTGATTCAGGGAGATCACTTTTTCCCAGTCTTCAATTTTCATGTCAAAAATGTTTTGATCGGGCGATAAAGTGGCGCCCGGAACATTGCCGCCTGCACAATTGATCAAAATATCAATCCGTCCCCATTTTTCTACAATTTTCGCAGCCGTTTCATGCAAACTATCCATTTGCAAAACGTTACATATAAATCCAATAGCTTCTCCTCCAGAGGATTGAATCTCTGCTACTTTTTTGTCCAGATTTTCCTGCCGAATATCCAGCACTACGATTTTTGCGCCCGCTTTCGACAAACTGTTGGCAATACTGCCGCCTAATACACCTCCTGCGCCGGTTACTACGGCTACTTTTCCTTCTACACTAAAAATGTTTTCCATATTCGAATTCTAAATACAAAATGTTTGATGGGGACAAAGATATGCAATTTCGCTCAACTCTTCCCTTGTAAAACTGAAAAAACTGCCGTCCTATCATTTGAATTCAGGGAAACAATATTTACTTTTGCAAAGAAAATAATTAATTACTAACTGCTATGCGTTTTAATAAAATACAAGTCCTTTCTACGTTGTCGTCTACAGGCTTAGCCCCCGTTTTTTACCACTCCGACAGCGAAGTTGCAAAAAATGTATTAAAAGCCTGTTATACGGGAGGAATACGAGTTTTTGAGTTCACCAATCGCGGTGAATTCGCCCATGAAGTGTTTGGCGAACTAAGCAAATTTGCGGCAAAAGAATGCCCAGCCATGATTTTAGGCATTGGTTCGATAGTAGACGCCCCTACGGCTGCGCTTTATATGCAGTTGGGCGCCCAATTCATTGTCGGCCCCTTGTTCAATCCCGAGGTAGCCAAAATAGCCAACAGACGGCTAACGCCCTATATACCCGGATGCGGTTCGGTTTCCGAAATCGGATTCGCGCAGGAAATGGGTTGCGATATTTGCAAAGTTTTTCCGGGCGACGTTTTAGGGCCTAATTTCGTCAAAGGACTCAAAGCGCCTATGCCTTGGTCGTTGCTGATGATAACCGGCGGCGTAAAACCCGAAGAAGAAAACCTCAAAGCCTGGTTCAACGCGGGAGCTACTTGCGTAGGCATGGGGTCGAATCTTTTCCCGAAAGAAATAATCGCGGCCAAAGAATGGGACAAAATCACCACTCTATGCAGGAATTCGTTAGCTATTATTCAAAAAGTGAGAAACTGAATCTTGCCGTTGTTGTTAAAAAAGATTATTTTTAAAGTTTCCATTAAACTTTCCGGTAAATATCCTGTCTGAAGATAAATTTAAGAGAGGTAAAATTTGGTATTGCCAATGGTATATACTATCTTTGTAGAAGGAGAGGTATTTCCCATAAACAAAAGGGAGGGGCAAAATGTTCGGACAAGAGGCGAGCAGTTTGTCGGATAGGTAAAAAAAATACGAACAACAATAATAAAAGTAATTACTATGAGAACATTAAACTGGTGCACATTTATTGCAATGCTGTTCTTTACATTCACGGCAATGGCTCAGGACGATTCTTTTGGAGATGACGTTTATTCTTCCGCCAAAAGCAAAAAAAGCAAGCCTAAAACCGAAAACGTAAAGCCGGCACAGACAGAAAGAGAGACTCCGGTTGTAATTGCAACAATGCCTTCGGATAGAGACATTGACGAGTATAACAGGCGTTACGTGAACACAAATGACTACATAGATGAAATAGCTGCCGATTCGCTGGAATATAGGGAAGGGGAAGCGACCCAACGCATTGTAAAATTTCATGATCCTTCGAAAATTACCATTGTAGGCGCAGACAACGTAAATATCAACTACGATGGCGAAACTTATGAGATAGATTTCGATGAACCGAACAACGACGCTTTGAGTATTAATGCATACGGATCGCGATACGGCTATCCCTACTATGCTTATTCTCCATGGGCCGACCCCTGGTATTTCAGAGGATGGTATAATCCATGGTATTACTCGTGGTACGGAGGCTGGTACGATCCCTGGTGGTACGGCAGTATCGGGTATGGCGCATGGTACGGTTCTTGGTATTACAGTTGGTATACTCCCTGGTATTACGGCGGTTATTATGGCGGAAACCGTCATTCTCACTCTCATTATTATGAGGGAACTCATTACAACCGGTCTTCGGACTATAGTACGCGGTCGTCTTCCGCAAGAGACCGAAGCAGCATCTATAACTCTTCGGGGAGAAGCTACTCGTCGAGAGACTATGGGGATGGTTCGTCCCGTTCGTCATCGGCTCGGAATCCGGAAGCCGTTCGCGGCTCGAATGGAGACTATTCTTCCGGCCGTCAGAATGCACGAACAAGAGCAAGCGAAGGTTCGTCTTATGAAAGTGGGCAGGGAAGCCGTTCTTCTTCGGCCAGAAGCGGAAGCGATTCCTATTCGGTTCCTTCGGGCGGCAGAAGCAATTCCGGTTCAAGCGGGTCCTATAACGGGGGAGGCAATTCCAGGTCGTCAGGAGGCGGAGGTTACTCGTCCGGTTCGTCAGGAGGCGGAGGCCGTTCATATGGCGGCGGTGGAGGCGGCGGTTCGTATGGCGGCGGCCGTTCATCCGGAGGCGGAAGAAGATAAATATCACTCAAGTAAAGAAAAGAGAGAATATGAAGAGATATCTATTTATTTTGATCGCAATGTTTAGTTGCATAGGTTTGTGGGCGCAAGGAGAAATCGATGCGCTCCGCTTGTCGGAAACGGATATTCAAGGCACTGCACGCGGACAAGCAATGGGAGGAGCTTTCGGCGCGTTGGGCGGCGATGTTACCAGCGTAGGCATCAATCCGGCAGGATTGGGGATTTACATCTCGTCCGAAGTAAACGTCACGGCAAACTATTCCTCTACGCCGATTGAAACCAATTGGGCGAATAATGTCTTGAAACACGACAATTCCAAATTTAATTTTGCGAATGCTTCCTACATCGGTTATTATCCTACAGGAAATGAAAATTTCAGCGCAATTAATTTCGGATTTTCCTATAGGCGGTTAAAAGATTTCAATCGTTCCTACAATGCCGAAGGCAAAGGACTGAATGTGTCTTTATCGAATTATATGGCGGAAACAACCAATAATCTCAATAATTACACAGGCATCAACGCAGCCGAATTTGATGAACCAAACAACTCTGATCCGTACTATCGAGGAAATCCGTGGTTGAGCGTATTGGGTTGGCAAGGCGCATTGTTTAACGAAGCCGCTAATTCCCCAAATAAATACGAAAGTGTTATGCAACCAAACGAAACGGTGAATTCTCTCTTGAGAGTAAGCGAAAGAGGAAGCATTGAAACGTACGATTTTTCGTTGGGAACGAATATTAACGATCTGCTTTACATAGGCGTAACTTTTTCTTTGACGGATATTAACTACCACATCCAGTCTGATTACAGAGAAAATTTTTCGGGCGGGAATGACTATTTCACTCTGTCCAATTATCAAGATACGGAAGGAGGCGGTTACCAATTCAAAATAGGAGCGATTTTGCGTCCAGCCGATTTTTTACGATTAGGGATCGCTTATCATTCGCCAACTTGGTATTCTCTAACGGACTATTATTATGGCAAAGCAAGTAATAATTACGACGCCGATTATCCGAGTGCGAATACTCCCGAGGACCACTATCCTTACCGTTTCAGGACTCCCGACAGTTGGATATTCAGTATAGCGGGTATTGTGGAAGAGAAAGCCGCCATCAGTGTCGATTACGAATTCAAAAATTATTCAAAAATGAATATCCAAGATGAAAATGGAATTGAATCGGGTGAAAATAACTATATTAATGAAGACTTTCGATTGACGACGTCTACCTTGCGGGCAGGATTGGAATATCGGTTTACTCCCCGTTTTTCAGGACGCTTGGGTTATGCTTGGATACAAAATCCGTATGAAAAAAAATTTTATGACGGATTAAAAGAAGTAATGATCGTAGGAACAATTCCTCATTATATCATTGAAGGAGATGCGAACTATATCACAGCGGGGTTGGGCTACCACTTTACGCGGAATTTTTACATGGACGTGGCATTTGTGTATAAAAATCAGAAGGATAGACTCTATGCCTATTCTCCTGTATGGAACGAACAAGGAGAAATTTCTGTAAATTCCCAACCGGCATCTTTCAAAAACAATGCTTACAGAGGTTTGTTGACGCTTGGATATCGGTTTTAAACATATAAGAATGCACATGGAGATTATATTAGGGTAATAACTTGCTATCTGGCTTTTCAGCATTCTTATGTTCGGTATAAAGATAGCAGCAAAAATGGCTGAACGTGAGTTTCGGCCATTTTTTTTGAAATGCAGATCATGTGCCGTTAGAACGTTTTTTAGTTAAGAAAACAATCTGGCGGGTACTTTTCTGCTGTTATTTGAAATAATTGCGTAACTTTGAAATTATTTTAAAAACAAAAAATACGATTTTTATCCCAATTATGATTTTTGTTGAGACTAAAGAGGTAGTTAAGCAATATACGGCGCATTTGGCTTTGGATAAAGTCAGCATTCAAATCCCTGAGAATAAAATATTCGGTTTGTTAGGGCCGAATGGAGCCGGAAAAACGACCTTGATCCGAATTATCAACCGGATTACAGCGCCCGATTCGGGAGAAGTTTTGTTTAAGAACCGTCCTTTGCAGGAAAACGACATTTATCATATTGGTTATCTTCCGGAAGAACGCGGCTTGTACAAAAAAATGAAAGTAGGAGAACAAGCAATTTATCTGGCCCAATTGAAAGGATTATCCTCTGGCGAAGCAGAAAAGCGTTTGAAAGTCTGGTTCAAAAAATTTGACATTTTGGATTGGTGGAACAAAAAGTTGGAAGAACTATCCAAAGGGATGCAGCAAAAAGTACAGTTTATCATTACTGTAGTTCATGATCCGGATTTATTGATTTTTGACGAACCTTTCAGCGGATTTGACCCGTTGAATACGGAATTATTGAAAAACGAAATTCTCGAATTGAAGGAAAAAGGCAAAACCGTCATTTTTTCGACGCACAACATGGCTTCCGTTGAAGAACTTTGCGATGAAATAGCCTTGATCAATCATTCGAAAGTAGTTTTGAGCGGCGATGTACGAGAAGTCCGATCGCGCTACAAAAACCATATTTTCAAATTACAAACAACGGGCGATGCGTTGAATGACATTCCTCCGATTTGTGAAGTAATTGAAACTCAAAAAGGGGATCATGCCTCGATTTTCCGAATAAAAAAATTACAACCCGTAACCAATTCCGAATTTTTAGCGGCTTTATTGCCAAACAATGAAATCGTATCGTTTGAAGAAGAAATTCCTTCGATGAACGATATTTTTATTCAAGCAGTTACAGAATAGGAAGTGAAAGCCGCAAAAATACTTTTATTCATTGTTTCTGTTTTATTGCTTCTGGGAATCATCAGTTTATTTTTTCCGAAAGAAGGAATCTCAGTGGGAGGAATGCATTTTTATTTTCCTTCGATAGAAGACGTTTTTACCAAACAGGAAGAACATACTACGGCTGCGCAAAAAATGGAAGAAATGAGGAAAAGCCTTCAAATGCAACAGTATCAAGATTCGCTTTATGCAGATTCGCTCGCATTTTTCACGCATTTTTTCCAGAACCATCCATCTAAAATTTATCTTCCTAACGATAACTGGGACTATTTCAATGATTTGTTTTCGTCGTTTGAACAATGTGAAAAACAAAACGAATTGATTCACATCCTTCACTACGGCGATTCGCAAATAGAAGGCGATCGCATCACCGGATATATCCGCCAGAAATTGCAGGAAAAATTTGGAGGCGAAGGACCGGGCTTGTTGCCTGCCGTTCAGCCCATTCCTACTTCTTCGGTAGGACAGTTGGCTTCGGAAAATATCGAACGCTACATCATTTCAGGGGCTCTTCAGAACAGAATTCCTCACAATCGTTACGGGGTTTTGGGACAAGTGGGCATCACGCAAGGAGAAAGTTCATTTTCCGCCGCCAGCCGA
The DNA here is from genome assembly GCA_009783445.1 of Candidatus Azobacteroides sp. Taxonomy (GTDB): domain Bacteria; phylum Bacteroidota; class Bacteroidia; order Bacteroidales; family Azobacteroidaceae; genus Azobacteroides. The sequence continues at coordinate 27,749 of WRFY01000101.1, forward strand.
AATTGGAACAATACATTCGAAAGGGTAAAAGAATTCCAGAAAATTCGGTTGTTTGTGGGTCGATCGAGTAATCATTTCCAAGCGGAATTAATTGCTCCCAATAAAAAATCATGGACGGGAAGTATCGTAGAAGAAACATCGCCCGTTCAAGTATTTTCGTGGGAATCAGAAGCTCCGCTCAAGAAATTTACGCTGCGAATGCGCGGCGCGGGCGAAATTTATGGGGTGGCAGTCGACGGAATATCCGGAATCGCCATGAGCAACGTGCCTTTTCGGGGAAGTTCGGGAACTTTTTTCTGCGATATTGATTCCGCCGTGATGACTTCCATGATGAAGGAATTGAATGTAAAATTGATCCTGTTGGAATTTGGAGGCAATATGATGCCAGCCATCAAAACAGACAAAGCAATCTCCAATTACAAGCAAAAAATGTCGGAACAGATTGTCTGTTTGGAAAAATGGTGTCCCGGAGTTAAAATCATATTGATCGGGCCTGCGGATATGTCGACGAAAGTCAATGGCAAATTGCAGACATATCCCTATTTAGAGAAGATGATAGAAGCGCTGAAGGAAGCTGCTTTGGAAAACGATGCGGCTTTTTGGAACATGTACGAGGTAATGGGCGGAAAAAATTCGATGATGGACTGGGTGAAAAATTCGCCTCCCTGGGCAGCTCCCGATTACATCCATTTCACCTCCAAAGGAGCGGATCGGATTGGCGGACTGTTCTACGAATCATTCATGCTTTATTACGATTATTACCGTTTTGTTAGCGAACATAAAAAAGTATCGGCCAACAAGAAAAAAATGAAATCGAAAACGAAATCTAAATATTAATTCACAATGATTACGAACCCATCGGCAAACTGCAGGATAAAACAATTGAAGTTCTTATTCACTCTGCTGTGCTTGCTTGTCTTATGCAACTCGTTAGCGGCGCAAAAAACAAAAAAAGAACTGAAGGAAATAGAGATACCGGAATATCATTTCCTCAACTACAAATACGAAGGAATCCAAGTTCCGGGAAAAGACTCCACGCGGCTCAATCGTTTTTTTCAGAAAATTGATACCTTGCTCTATTCGGGAAAGAACCGAATCAACATTTTACACATTGGCGGATCGCACGTGCAGGCCGACCTGTTTTCACACAAGGTGCGTCAAGATTTAGACGCCTTGAATGCAGAAAACCAAACGCCGCGAGGATTTATTTTTCCATTTTCAGTGGCTAAAACCAATAATCCCGCCAACTATACGGTTACTTATACCGGAAACTGGAGCGCCGCCCGAAATGTACAAAAAGAGCGTTCCGTTCCTTTGGGAATGGGAGGAATAGCTGTTTATACCCAAGATCCGAATGCGCAAATTCATATTTCGCTCAATCCCGACCGGATTTTGCGATGGAAATTTACCCAACTCCGCCTGCTGGGTTCTGTGATGGATAAAAGTAAAGAAGTGTTGCCGGTACTTTATTATAACAACGACACGATCGAAGGGAAAAAAGATGCGTTCAGCAATACTTATTTGTTCGAATTGCCGAAGCCAGACTACGAATTCAGTGTCGGGTTTATACAAGAAGATTCGATTCCCCACACTTTTGTGGTGAATGGATTTATTCCCGAAAACGGCAATCCCGGCATTGTCTATCACGCCATTGGAGTGAATGGGGCTTCCGTTCTTTCTTATTTAAACAGCGAAAATTTCGAAGAAGAGCTTCATCTATTGAATCCCGATCTGATTATTTTTGCCATAGGCATCAACGATGCCAATTCCAGCGATTTTACCGGCGAATCGTTTTGCAAAAACTACAATGCGCTGATTGAAAAGATCGAACGGGTTTCGCCGGATTGCGCGTATATTTTTATCACCAACAACGATTCTTTTCGAAAAATTTCCAAGAAGAAATACACGGTCAATGCCAATGGGCTGATAGCCAGAGAATCTTTCTACCGCTTGGCCAAAGAACACCAAGGCGGCGTGTGGGATTTGTTTTCGTTGATGGGAGGATCCGGATCGATGAGAACTTGGCAAAACGCCGGTTTAGCCCAAAACGATAAAGTTCACTTCACGCGAACCGGCTATCTTTTGATTGGAGACTTGTTTTACAATGCTTTAATCGATTACTACAAGCAACTTGAACCCAAATAAACAGACCGAATGATCTATTTCCTGAAAAATATATTTGCTTTCGACTCGCATTCGCCGCTTTTATTTACCCAGTTCTATTTTTGGGTCTTTTTCGCAGGTATATTTGCAGGATTCGCCTGTTTACAGAACAAAATTTTGCTTCGAAACGCCTATCTCTGTTTCGTCAGCCTCTTCTTTTATTACAAAACAAGCGGTTTATCCGTTTTGATTTTGATATTTACTACGGTTGTTAATTTTTATTTGGCCCAAATCATTTTCAAGTCCAACGCAGAGTGGAAGAAAAAAACGCTTTTGACTGCCGGACTGATCGTCAACTTGTTTTTTCTCTGCTATTTCAAATACGCTTACTTTTTTATCGACCTCGTCAACAATATTTTTGGACTTCATTTGCAGGTTTTTGATTCCTTTGCCCAGTTGGGCAATTGGTTCTGCGGAGAAGGCCGGTTCAATGTCTCCACCATTTTGCTTCCGGCAGGAATTTCATTTTATATCTTCCAAAATATCAGCTATTTGATGGATATTTTCCGATCGCGCGTTCCACCGGTGAAAGAACTGTTGAACTATGGATTTTTCGTCAGTTTTTTCCCCAAATTAATAACCGGTCCCATTGTGCGGTCCGACGAATTTATTCCTCAGCTGTATAAAAAATACTACTTGGGACAAAAAGAATTCGGATTAGCCGTATTCTGGATTATGAATGGCTTGGCCAAGAAAATCATTTTAAGCGATTACTTAGCCGTCAATTTTATCGACCGGATTTTCGAAAATCCGACCATGTTTTCAGGTTTTGAAAATCTGGTTGCTTTGTTTGCATACTCCTTGCAGATTTATGCCGACTTTTCGGGCTACACCGATATTGCCATTGGGGTTGCCCTGCTGATGGGATTTCATTTGCCCAAAAACTTCAATTCGCCTTACAAAGCCTCCAACCCGGGCGATTTTTGGAAACGGTGGCACATTACGCTTTCCCAATGGTTGCAAAATTATTTGTATATCCCTTTGGGAGGAAATCGAAGAGCTACTTTTGCCACCTATTTTTTAATCGTCAGCATCGGGCTGGTCGCAGTGATTCTATCCGGCAGTATGTGGATGGGATTGGTATTGTTGATCATAGCCGGAACGCTTTGTTTCCTTGCGCGCGCTTATCCTTCCCAAAAGAAAAAAATCAATACCAATCTCAATCTGATGAATACCATGCTGATTGGCGGCCTTTGGCACGGAGCCAGCTGGAACTTCATGATTTGGGGAGGTTTGAATGGATTGGGAATTGTGGTATTTAAATTCTGGAAAGACTGGAATCGGTATACCCGCACGCTCATCTTGCTATTACTTACTTTATTATCTGCATTATTGTACATTCTGTTTCCCTTGCCCCTATTCAACATCCTTCGGATTTGGCTGGCTCTGTTGCTGTTGGGCGCCTACATTCGGATGCTGTACAAGATGAGGGGAGGCAAACGTCCTTTTCAATTCATAGAAAACGCCTGGGCTATCTTGCAAACTTTTGTTTTCGTTTCGTTTACGCGCTTATTTTTTCGTTCTGGATCGAACTTGAATCCGGCCGAAGCCAATCAAACGGCATGGAATACAGCGCAACAGATCGTAAATCAGATTGGAGGTTCTTGGGATTTTAACGCTATCGGAAGGATGATTCACGAATATCGGTCGGTATTTTTTTTGATCATTATTGGGATGCTGATTCATTGGCTGCCCGAAAATTTCAAACGCCGTTACCGTTTAAGTTTCGCGCTGATGCCTCCTGCAGTGATGTTCTTGGCAGCAGTATTGGCCGTATTCATTATTTATCAGTTTATCACAGCGGACTTGCAGACCTTTATCTATTTTCAGTTTTAAAACATAGTCTATTAACCTTATTTTCAAAAGCTCCCTTAATAGACTTGACAGCCCCTCCTGACAGTTTCCCTTATTCCTTTATTTTCAATCAACGAATAAGGGAATAGAGATGTGTGCATTAAACCTTGCTACTGAGGGAGCTTTCAAAAATAAGGTTTATAAAAACGACAGGTCTCAATTTACATCCCAATAGAGGTATATCCATTAAACTTTGCTACTGAAGGAACTTTCAAAAATGAGGTCAATAAAAACGAAAAATTTGGATGTGCACGCCGCATTTTTTCCTGACTTCGACACTCTTAAAATAGCGTTTTTGTAATATGCTTACATATTTAGGCGACGCATTATCGAAATCAGGAAACCTTTATTTATTTTCAGTTTCAAAACATAGTCTATTAACCTTATTTTCAAAAGCTCCCTTAATAGACTTGACAGCCCCTCCTGACAGTTCCCCTTATTCCTTTATTTTCAATCAATGAATAAGGGAATAGAGGATATGTGCATTAAACCTTGCTACTGAGGGAGCTTTCAAAAATAAGGTTTATAAAAACGACATGTCTCAATTTACATCCCAATAGAGGTATATCCATTAAACTTTGCTACTGAGGGAGCTTTCAAAAATAAGGTCAATAAAAACGAAAAATTCGGATGCGCACATCACATTTTTTTTACATCCCACGCAAAGCGTTAATTTGAATTTTCATTCATAACCCAAAACATTTTTCTTGTCTTTGTAGGCGAAACGTAGCGAAGTATGCAATTCCCTGCAAATCAGTCTATGAATGGCAAAAAGAGCCATAAAAGCCTATGTTTTTCTATTTTTTTGTTTGACAAATGAAATTTATTGAAGAAAAATGACTAAAATAATTTTACATCTCAATTATTTCCTCTACATTTGCAAATTGAAATAACAAATACAATGGGCTTATGGTAAAATAAAAGTATCTGTGTAGAAATACGCACATTTTAAGACATATTAAGAACAGCGTTTAGCTTTTATTCTGGGTTCCTGAAATCTCGACAATTTCAAAGAATAATCAAGAACAAAAAGGTAAACGCTCACGTTTCGTATAGGAGCGTGAGCATTACTTTTTATTTGGTTATTCGGGTAGTCGAGAACCTCAGGAACGGATAAAAAAGTTTTGTTCACGCTTTTTCTATGTCCATATTTAACAGAATTATAAGGAACAGAATAATTATTTTTTAAATGAAATGTTTATGTATAAACAATTTACAATGAAATGCGCTACGGAGCGATGGCGGCGACCATTGAAAAAATACGCGAAAAGTCCGAAAGGATTAAAGTTTGGAGCGATGATAATATTGCTGTGCTTTTGTGTCTTCACAAACAAAGCAATAGGGCAAACTTGGGATTGTGGCAACCACGGTGCACCTGTTAGTGCAACATTAAGCGGGAGTGGAAATAATTGCACTTTAACAATTAATGGAAGTGGCAACATGGCCGACTTTAACATTTCGGAAGGTGGTATTCCGTGGAATACCTATCTTTCTAATATAAAGACTATTGTCATAAATAACGGCGTAACAAATATTGGTAATATTGCATTTCAAGGTTGCACTAATCTGGAGTCGGTAACAATTCCACTTTCTGTTACCAAAATTGGCGTTCGAGCATTTAAGGATTGCAGCAGTTTACAAACAATAACTATTCCAAGCGGAGTTTCTACGATTGAAGGTGAAGCTTTTATAAATTGTAGCCATTTAAATGCGATTATAATAAACAGTCACACACAACCGTTATCGTTTGAAAGCAGTAATTATGAGGATAATGTGAGTACAACCTTTGGAATTGTTGATTGGTTTAAAAATTGCTCTTCCATTCAAACATTGTATTTAGGCAGACAATATACTGGAATGGCATTCAAAGGAATATCCACATTGCAAAACTTAACTATAGGGAGTAGTGTTACTTCAATTGAGACAGATGCATTTAGTGACTGTGCCATAAATACTGTTACAATCGAAGATGACACTGTCGCTTTGGATTTTAGTGTATATCTTGAACCTTTTTCCAACAGTTCAATAGACACTCTGTATTTGGGCAGAAATATTAATAGCGGTTTTTTTGATTATCCATGCCCTTTTCAGAAAGATTCAACATTGAAATCGGTAACTATCGGAAATGATGTTACTGTCATTAATAGCAACAGTTTTTACAAATGCACTGGGTTACAATCGCTAACCCTTGGAAATGCGCTTACCAGTATTGGTGAAAGTGCTTTCTATGGTTGCAGCAGTTTGACAGGACTCTCTATTCCCAATTCGGTAACTTCAATTGGGAGTGAAGCATTTAGTGGTTGTAGCAACTTAAAAACTGTTACAATCGAAGATGGGACGGTTGCTTTGGATTTCACGAGCATGA